>JAKVCE010000032.1 GCA_022447405.1 Planctomycetota bacterium
ACGAGCACGTCGCCGCCGTCTAGCGTGCACGGCTCTTCTAGGCGCAGGACCTCGCGGTCCGTGGGCAGGTGAGGCGTGAGCGTGTCTACCTCTCCGCGTCGCGACTGGGCGCCGGGTCGCGTGAGCACGACACACTCATCCAAGACGACCGCGGCGTCTTCGACGAAGCAGCCGTCTGGGTGTTCAGTGAGGGCGGGCAGCTCGATGACCTCATCGCACAGCTCTCGGAGCACATCGAGGTAGGCGACGTGCTCCGCGTGCGCGGCGTCAGGGTCGATGGCCTCGCGCTCGAAGTGCGTGAGCTCGCACGCCTCAAGCTCGGGGCCGACCCATCGCGTCAAGGCGGTCAGCTTGGGCACAGCTCTCTCGCGTGAGGCTTAGAACCAGGCCTTGCGGCCTTCGACATATTCCTTGACGAAGTCCTCATCGCTCTTGGTGAGGTAGATGATCCCCTCGACCAGGCTGATGAGCGACCCGATGCCACAGGCGAGGACGAGCACGAGCCGTATGAGGCCGCCTACCACGTCTCCCAAGACGAAGCGATGGACGCCTCCAAAGCAGGAAAGAACGATGCCTAAGACACCGGCGAGGATCTTCTTGTCAGCTCCAGGAACCGAGCTCATGTGTATCTCCTATTGGGGGTGTGATCACGTCATCGGGACGCGCGACCATCATTTCGCCTACGCCGCGTTGGAACCAGCCGAGAACGGACATGAGGGCCTTCTGTCTGGGGTTGAGCGGTGAGTGGTGGGTCGCGAAGACTCAAGATCGCTCTCTTGAGTACGCAGAGGATACGGTCGCATTTACTCCTTCGCAGGAGAAGCGAGGATCAAGGCGTGAGGAGTGGCAGAAAGAGGCGCACAATGGACCCCTGCGGGACTGACCTGACGCCCCCAGTCAGGTAGAACACCGCTCCCACCTTATGCAGCTCGGCTTCGTCATAGACCACTCCCGGTGCATCGGCTGTCACGCCTGCACCGTCGCTTGCAAGAGCGAGAACGGTGTCCCCGTCGGGGACTTCCGCACCTGGGTCAAGTACACCGAGACGGGGACCTTCCCGACGGTCCGCCGAGACTTCGCCGTCCTGCGTTGCAACCAGTGCACGGACGCCCCCTGCGTCACGATCTGCCCGGTGACAGCCCTGGACAAGCGACCGGACGGGATCGTCGACGTGGACCCGGAGCAGTGCATCGGCTGCAAGGGCTGCATGCACGGCTGTCCCTACGACGCGCTCTACATCAACGAGGCCACAGGGACCGCGGAGAAGTGCCACTTCTGCGCGCACCGCACCGAGCAAGGGCTCGCGCCTGCCTGCGCGGTGGTCTGTCCTACGGAGGCGATCATCCCCGGTGACTTTGACGACCCTGAGAGCCGCGTGAGTCGCATGCGCGATGAGCACGCGCTCACGGCGCGCAAGACCGAGGCCGGCACCGGGCCGAACGTCCTTTACCGTGAGGTCGACGAGGCTGGTATCGACCCCGGGCTTACGAACCTCTCCGAGGGCTTCATCTGGTCAGAGAACCCGACCGGAGACCGCGTGGACGCGCAGCTCTTCGAGGCCATGGAGCAGCGCGCCGACACGCGCACGGTCTACGACGTCCCGCGCAAGCAGCTCTGGGGCGGGAAGATCACGGGCTATCTCTTCGCCAAATCTATCGCCGCCGGAGCGTTCCTCGCGGGCTGGGCGAGCCAGCTCCTCATGAACAACGACGAGTGGGGGCCGCTCACCGCAGGCTACTCGATGATCGGACTCACCTTCCTCATGATCACGGGCGCGCTCCTCGTCGCAGACCTCAAGCGGCCGAGCCGCTTCTGGAAGATCCTCGTGCGCCCCAACTGGAGCTCGTGGCTGGCGCGAGGCACGTATCTCATCGTGGTTTACTCGGCGCTCCTCTGCGTCTGGGTCGCGATGCCGTTCCTTCCGGTAGAGCCGAGCGACGCTGTCTACTACTCGCTCGGGTGGGCGACGTGCGTTATGGCCGCGCTCACAGCCTGCTACACCGGCTGGCTCTTCGCCCAGGCGAAGGGTCGCGTGCTCTGGATGAAGCGGGGCTACTGGGCCCACCTCATCGCCCAAGCCTTCGTCGCCGGGTCCGCGATGATCATGGTCGCGATCGGAGTCATCGGCGCCGTAGGCTCAGAGGAGATGCGGCACCTCGGGAGCGTCCTCGTTGTCTCTCTCGTCGTGCACTACCTCTTCATCAAGAGCGAGGGCCGGATGGCCCCGGCGCGGCGTGAAGAGGAGTATGGCCGCGTCATCCGGCTCATCACGGAGGGTCCCTTCTCGAAGCGTCACCTCGCGAGCCTCGTCCTCGGGGTCGTGTTGCCTGTGGGCTTGGTCGCGATGAGCCAGATGCTCGGTCTCTACATATTGGAGCCTGTCGCGGGCGCGCTCGCCCTTATCGGCCTGTGGATCGAAAAAGACACCTTCGTGAGGGCGGGGCAGGCGCTCCCGATCAGCTGATGGCCCAAGAAGGACTGCCCCCCCGCAAAGAGCCTGGGCGCGAGTCGCCCTGGGAGCTCGCCGTCGGCCCCTCCCCGGAGCACTGGGACGACTGGGTCGAGCTGGACGCCCAGGCCTGGCCTGAGCGCAAGGAGCGGCACTACCGCTGCGTCCCGACGATCTGCTTCAACTGCGAGTCAGCCTGCGGGCTCCTGGCCTTCGTGGACAAGGAGAGCGGGGAGATCGAGAAGTTCGAGGGCAACCCGGTGCACCCGGGCTCGCGGGGCAGGACCTGCGCCAAGGGCCCGGCGACGATCAATCAGGTGCGCGACCCCGAGCGGATCCTCAAGCCCCTAAAGCGCAAGGGCGAGCGCGGCAGCGGAGAGTGGGAGGAGGTCTCCTGGGACGAGGCCCTCGATGACATCGCCGGTCGCATCCGCGCCGCTATCCAAGAGGACCGGCACGAGGACGTCATGTACCACGTCGGCAGACCTGGCGAGGATCACTTCGTGATGCGCATGCTCCAGGCTTGGGGCATCGACGGGCACAACAGCCACACGAACGTCTGCAGCGCGTCGGCGCGCTTCGGCTTCACGACATGGTTCGGGGCGGACCGCCCCTCACCGGACTACTCCCAGGCGAAGTTCGCGCTCTTGCTCTCGGCGCACCTCGAGACCGGCCACTACTTCAACCCGCACGCCCAGCGGATCATCGAGGCGAAGGAGCGCGGCACGAAGATCGCGGTGGTCGACACGCGGCTCTCGAACACGACCGCGCACGCCGACAAGTGGATCTCGTCTTGGCCTGGGAGCGAGGCGGCCTTGCTCCTCGCCGTCGCGCGCGAGCTCCTCGAGCGTGACACCATCGACCACGGCTTCGTCGAGCGCTGGACGAACTGGCGCGCCTTCCTCAAAGTGAAGGACGCTGATGGGCCCGGGACCTTCGCGCGCTTCTTGGAGCTCCTGCGCGCTGAGTACGCCCGCTTCACGCCGGAGTACGCGGTGGAGGAGTGCAAGATCGAGCCCGGCACCATCGAGTACCTCGCGGACGAGATCGCAGCTGCAGGCAGCCAGTTCACGAGCCACCTCTGGCGCAACGCCGCCTCCGGTCACCACGGAGGCTGGCAGGTCGCGCGCGCGCTCCTCTTCCTGCACGTGCTCTCAGGCTCGGTCGGCACGCCCGGGGGCCTCAACCCCAACTCATGGGACAAGTTCGCGCCGAAGCCGCCGCTCGCGCCGCCGGCGCACTCGCGCTGGAACGAGAAGCTCTTCCCCAAGGAGTATCCGCTCGCGCACTACGAGATGAGCTTCCTCTTGCCGCACCTCTTGGAGCACCAAGACTCGAAGCTGGACGTCTACTTCACTCGGGTCTACAACCCCGTGTGGACCAACCCGGACGGCTGCACTTGGATCGAGATGCTGGAGGACCCCGATCGGATCGGGCTCCACGTCGCCCTGACGCCGACCTGGTCTGAGACCGCTCAGTGGGCTGACTACGTGCTCCCTATGGGCTTGGGTCCGGAGCGCCACGACATCATGAGCCAGGAGACCCACGCGGGGACTTGGATCGGCTTCCGCCAACCCGTCGGCCGCGAGCACCACCGCCAGGAGACTGGCGAGGCCCTAGACACCCTCGGAACGAACCCCGGTGATGTCTGGGAGGAGGCGGAGTTCTGGATCGCGCTCACCTGGCGCATCGACCCCGACGGTTCGCTCGGGATCTCCAAGTACTTCGAGTCCAAAGAGCGGCCGGGCGAGGCGCAGACAATGGACGAGTACTTCGGAGACATCTTCGAGAACTCTGTCCCTGGCCTGCCCGAGGCCGCAGAGAAGGAGGGCGTCACGCCGCTGGAGTACATGCGCCGCTACGGCGCCTTCGCTGTCCCGTACGGCGGGCAGGAGCGCTACGAGAAGGAGGGCGAGGTGGAGCTCGCAGACGGCGCGCGAAAGGCGGGCTTCGGCACGCCGAGCGGACTGCTGGAGTTCTACTCGCCGACCATCGCGGAGTGGGGCTTCGAGGAGCACGCGATCCCGAACTACCTCGAGAGCCAGGTGAACTGGCGCGGCCTCGACCTAGAGAAGGGAGAGCGCGCGCTGCTCCCGACCTTCCGCTTGCCCACCCTCATCCACACCCGCAGCGCGAACTCCAAGTGGCTGCAGGAGATCTCCCACACCAACCCGCTCTGGGTGCACCCGGAGGACGCCGAGGTGCTCAAGCTCGAGAACGGCGGTCTCGCCCGGGTCGCGACGGAGATCGGCTACTTCGTGGTGAGGGTCTGGGTCACGGAGGGGATCCACCCTGGGGTCGTCGCCTGCTCGCATCACGTGGGCCGCTGGCGCTTGCACCGGGAGGTCGGCGGCGCGCAGATCGCCTCGAACCTCGTCGACATCGAGCGCGAGGACGGGACCTTCCTCTTCCGCCAGAAGCAGTCGATCGCGCCCTTCGAGTCATCGGACCCCGACACCGAGCGGATCCACTGGAAGGAGGCCGGCGTCAACCAGAACCTCACCTTCCCGGTCCAGCCTGACCCTGCGAGCGGGATGCACTGCTGGCACCAGAAGGTCACGGTCTCGGCGGCGGAAGAGGGCGACCGCTACGGCGACGTCTTCGTCGACACGAAGCGCTCTCGAGAGGTCTTCCGCGAGTGGATGACGAAGACCAAGCCCGCGCCGGTGGGGGGCTTACGCCGTCCGCTCTGGATGAACCGCCCGCTGAAGCCGACAGAGGACGCCTATCGGCTCTAGCGCTCTTCCAGCCAGTGGAAGCGTAAGTCCGATCTGATGAACGGCCCCAAGTGGGCTGTGTTGCCCGTCTCTTTGCGCCAGTTGATGTATGCCGCTTGGTGCGCTCGGGTCTCCCACTCTTCGTAGAGCCAGACGGTGCTGTCATCTCCCTC
The DNA here is from genome assembly GCA_022447405.1 of Planctomycetota bacterium. Lineage (GTDB taxonomy): Bacteria > Planctomycetota > UBA1135 > UBA1135 > JAKVCE01. Next base: position 5,340 of record JAKVCE010000032.1, read on the forward strand.
ATCAGTCCACACGGTCACAGCCATGCAGCCGTCGTAGGCGCGGGTGTCGTGCAGGATCTCATGGAGAGCCGTGATGAACTCATCGCGCGTCTCAGGGTGAACCGGGAACTCAACGAGGATCTTCTCGTGCGCGGACGGGGTCGTCGCGCAGGAGCTGAGGACGGCGAGGGCGAGGGTGCAGCAGAGGAGTCTCATGGGAGTGAAGCTATGTGAGGTTGGAGAGGAGGGCAAGGAGGAGACCTCCTCTGCCCCCGCAAGGTCTTCACGGACAGATCAGGGTCTTCCCCGCGGTCATGTCATTCATATAAGCCTCGATCCCACCTACGGCGTCATCCAGTGAGACGCGTCGAGCGATCTGGGTCTGGAAGGTCCCGTCAGCGAAGAGGCGCTGCACCTTGCGTGCGGCTGAGAGCAGCCGGAGCGGGCCCGCTTGCTCCATCCAGTGGACGAGGTAGAAGCCCTCGACCCCGGAGGCGTTCGAGAGGACCGGGCCGAGGTCCATGGGCATCTCGCGCACCCCGGCGAGCACGCCGTAGACGAGCACCTTCGAGCGCGGCGGCATCGCCGCGAGGAGCTGCGCGGGGCTCTCCCCCGCGATCGCGTCGAAGGCGATGGTCGCCTTGAGCTCCTTCGCCTTGGCCGCGAGGTCCTCCTCGAAGCTCGGAGTGGAGGAGTCGAGGACGTGCTCTGCGCCGAGCGAGCGGATCAACTCGGCTTGCTCAGGGCGTCGGACCGTATGGATGATCGGATACCCCTCGCGCTTCGCGAGGGCGACCATCATGCGGCCGAGCTGGCTGGCAGCGGCTGTGGAGATCGCAGCGCGGTGGCCTCCGCGCCGCGCCTCACCGAACATCCCCATGACCGACATGGGGTTCACGATGAGGTCCGCTGCTTGCTCGGTGCTGACGTCCTTGGCGAGGGGGATGCAGCGCGCAGCTTCGGTGAGGCAGTACTCACCCCAAGAGCCGTCTGCGGTCTCTAGGCTCCCGAAGGCGACGCGGCGACCGCGCAGGAAGCGGCCGAAGAGCCCAGGTCCGGCGGCGACGACCGTACCTGCGCCCTCCCAACCAGGCGCGGTGGGGAGCTCTTTGGGCGTGGCGTAGTTGCCCGTCAGGAAGATGATGTCGGAGGGATTGCAGGCGGCTGCCTCTACGCGCACGAGGACCTGTCCGGGCCCAGGGCTCGGTACAGCGCGCTCCTCCACGCGGAGAGAGCGCACCGCGGCCACGTGGTCGAGGTTGTAGTCGGGGAGGACGAGCGCCTTGGCGGCGTCGGGGATCGCAGGCGCCACCGTCAGCCTCTAGTAGTTCTTCGCGAAGAGCACGCGCTGTGCGCTCGCTGCTCCGGTCTTGATGCACTCGCCAGGCTCCGCAGCGGGCCCCTCACCGTCGAGGGGCAGGCAGCGGATGGTCGCCTTCGTCGCCTCCTTGATGGCCTTCTCGGTCTCGCCGGTGCCGTCCCAGTGGGCCCAGACGAACTTCGACTGACCATCAGAGAACGCAGCGACGAAGTCATCCCAAGTGTCGACGGAGATGGTGTTCTCATCTCTTCGCGTGACCGCGTCGTCGAAGAGCTTCTGCTGGAACTCATCGAGGAGCTTGCCGACCGAGACTCCCAGGCCGTCCATCGGGAGGGTGAGCTTCTGCGGGCGGCCGCGCTCGTCAGCCTCCGCCAGGCGCATCTTGGCCATGACGGACTGTGACTCGAGGTCTCGCGGTCCGATCTCCAGGCGGAGGGGGACGCCCTTGCGCTCCCACTCGTAGTACTTCGCGCCGGGCTTGAGGCCTTCGCGGTCGTCGACCTTCACGCTGAGCCCGTCGTCGCGGAGCTCTGCGGCGATCTTGTCGGCTGCCTCCATGACCGCGGCCTTCTCCTCGTCTTTGCGGAAGATCGGAACGATGACGACGTGGATGGGCGCGAGGCGCGGGGGCAGGACGAGCCCGTCGTCATCCGAGTGGGACATGATCACGGCGCCGACGAGGCGCGTGGAGACGCCCCAGGACGTCTGCCAGACGTACTCTCGCTCGCCGTTCTCGTTCTGGAACATGACGTCGAAGGCTTTGCCGAAGTTCTGGCCGAGGTCGTGGCTCGTGCCAGCCTGCAGCGCCTTGCCGTCTTGCATCATCGCCTCGACGCAGAGGGTCTCGACCGCGCCAGCGAAGCGCTCGTGCGCGGTCTTCTCGCCGCGGATCACCGGGACAGCGAGCACCTCGTGGCAGGTGTCGCGGTAGATGTCGAGCATGCGCCGCACCTCCTCCTGCGCCTCCGCGTGCGTGGAGTGCGCCGTGTGGCCCTCCTGCCAGAGGAACTCACCTGTGCGCAGGAAGATGCGCGTGCGCAGCTCCCAGCGCATGACGTTCGCCCACTGGTTGATGAGGAGCGGGAGGTCACGGTGCGAGTCGATCCACTTGGAGAAGAAGTGACCGATGATCGTCTCCGAGGTCGGGCGGATGGCGTAGGGCTCTTCGAGCTCCTTGCCGCCTGCGCGGGTGACGACCGCGAGCTCGGGCGCGAAGCCCTCCACGTGCTCGGCCTCCTTCTCGAGGAAGGACATGGGGATCAAGAGAGGGAAGCAGGCGTTCTGGTGACCGGTCTCTTTGAACCGCCGGTCGAGGTCTGCCTGGATCTTCTCCCACACGGCGTAGCCGTGCGGCTTGATCACCATGCAGCCCTTGACGACGCCCGCCGCTTCGGCGAGCTCGGCCTGGGCGATGACGTCTTGATACCACTGCGCGTAGTCGTCAGCGCGGGGTGTGATCTTGGACTCAGCCATCTCTGTTCGGTCTCCTTCGGGTGTGAATTGCCGTCGCTCTTCCCGCAGAGGGTAGCGAGGATGGGCTCAGCGCGGCGCCTCCGTGCCAGAAACTGGCCTCATCTCGGTCTGGGGCTGTGCCCGATCGTACGCGCGGGTTAGATTGTCTCTAGCACCGGAGCAGACCGAACCCAGAGGAAGCCGTGACTGAGACCCAGCTTGAGATCCAACCCGAGATGACGATGGAGGCGATCATGGAGGTCGCCCCCTCCGCCCAGCGCGCCCTCTTTCAGCGATACCACGTCGGCGGCTGCTCCTCTTGCGGCTTCCAGCCCACCGACACGCTCGCCCAAGTTTGCAAGGATCACAACCTCTTGGACGTCAACGAGGTGGTGAACACGATCGTCCTCTCGGAGCAGGTTGATAAGACGACGCAAATTGACGCGGGTCGAGTTCGCGAGTGGCTCGCTTCGGGGGAAGAGTTCACCTTCATCGACGTGCAGCCGCCGAGCGATGAAGAGTTAGCGCGCGTAGAGTCTGCAGAATTGCTGGATTACAACAATTCCGCAAAGTACATGGAGCAAGAGAAGGACCACCGCTTCGTGTTCATCTGCGCGGACGGAGACCGCAGCCTCGACGTTGCAAGTTACTTCATCGGCCATGGATTTACGGATGTGAAGGCTGTGCGCGGCGGCGTGAAGGCGTGGATGGAGTCCGGCGACTCTAGCGCGAGCTGATCCGAGGGGTAGACACCCGCGAACGTGGGCCCCTAAAATTCTCCTGCGCGAGTTGCCTCCCCTGCCTTTGGCGACTCGCGTCCAGGAGACGTTGCCCGACGTCTCCAACTCAGGCGCAAGTCTGAGCCCCCTGGAATCACCCCCTGCCAAGATTCCAGGGCCGTCGGGAAAGAACCCCTGCCTCCTTTCCCGACCCGTCGTCTGATGTCTGACCATCAGTAACGGCCTGCGGGGCTGGCTCCTTGGAGCCGGCCCCGCTTTTTTTATGCCCCGAGGGCCACTTGGTCGTGCGCGCTCAGCGTTCCAAATCGCGCCAAGGCTTAGAGAGGCCGTCGATGGCGATCCAGCCGCTCTCTTCTGTGATGTGTACCACCACTTGCTCCTCGTGGAGAGACAGGGTGATCTCACCTCCGCAGATGGCGAAGCCATTGGGATCGTAGCTGAGAGGTCCTCCTCCAGTGAGGGAGACGGATTCAACTCGGACGCCTTGGAAGACGCCGTCAGCGTTGTACCTGCGCGCGAGAGGGGTCCCGTCGCTGAAGAGGGGGACGAGCTCACCTGAGTCGTTGATCGCTTGGTAGCCGTCTCCCTCTGGCAAGAAGTCGATGTAGACCTGACCGCCTGAGATGACGGCGTGATTCTGAACAGTGCGGAGGTCCCTGGCGAGCAAGGTCGCGGCGCGCTCGAGCGTGACGTCTCCGCGACCGAACCAGGCGGGGATGGCCACCGCTGCCAAGAGCGTGCTGATCGCGAGGAAGGACGCGAAGTGCAGCAAGGCGAAGGCGCGGGGCCTCTTGGGCTCCTCGCTCATCTCACTTGCCCCCGAGTGAGGAGCTCGCCAAGAGCTCGGACTGCCAGGACCAGGCCTCCATCGTTGAGCTGTAGAGGCTCGCGAGAGGCGCGAAGCTCGAGGCCTCCTCGACCCTGGCGGTCTCTCCCTCTAGCCCGCTCGCGGGGCGAGGCCAAAGGACAGCGACAGCATCCAGCAGACCGCGACGGTCACGCTGAGGTCGGTCCAGGGGCACCTGGACTGTCCTGTGGGGCTGTATGAGGTCGGGGAGGGGTTCATCTGGGTCGGGTTGAGGCCTGGGGATGAGGCCACATGTAGGTTTCGGAGAAGTCAGGCTGCGGTCTTGAGCCAGAGCGAGACCTGGGCGCCGAACCCTCCTCCAGGGTCCCTCAGGAGGGACAAGAGCCCGCCTATCGGCGTTCCCAGAGCTGTCTGGGGCGTGATCTGTCGGCAGTTCCACCCTCTGTTTTGCCCACCGGGGAGCCGATGATCCCTTGAGCCGGGCCAGCGTGTCTGCCCCCATCCCCATGATGTCCTACCCCCTTGAGCTGCGTCGCCTGACCCTGTGCTTGGCCCTCGGGGGCCTCGGAGGCCTCGGGCTGCTGAGCTGCGCTGAGCCGCCGCCGCCCCCTGTCGAGATGGCCATGTCTGAGGACGTGGACGAGGAGGTGAGGGTGCTCATCCAAGAGACGCTCTCGCAGGTCAGAGCAAACCCAGAGGAGACCTCTCTGCGGGTGAACCTCGCGCTCGCTTATGAGGCGAACCAGCTCTGGTATGAGGGCAGCTTGGCTTGGGCGCAGGCGGTCCAATTGGAGGAGGACGCAGGCGTCAATCAGGACTCCACGACGAAGGGAGTGCATATCTATCACCAGGCGCTCTGCGCTCGGCAGGCCGGAGAGATCGACCTGGCGTCGACGCTCTTGAAGCGGGCCGTGCAGATCTCGCCGACCCTGGCGGCCGCGCACCATGAGCTCGCCGAGACCTACTTGGAGGAGGGCGAGCTGGACATGGCAGAGGGCCACTTCGAGAGCGCATCGAAGTACAACCCGCAGAGCTCAGACCCCTTCGTCGGCATGGCCCTCGCACACCTCGGACGAGACGAGGCGGCGGAGGCGGAGCTCGACGCGAGGAAGGCGCTCTCCATGGAACCGAGCCTCAAGCGAGCGCACTACGCCCTCGGGCTCGCGCTCAGAGGACAGGGCAAGCTTGAGGAGGCCGAGCGTGAGCTGACACTCGGTCTAGGTGGCAAAGCGAGGAACCTCGGAGACCCGCTCACCTCAAAGCTCCAGGGCTTCAAGAAGGGCTACCACTCGAGGGTCTCAGAGGCGATCAGCTACGTGAACGCTGGGCGCCCGGACAAGGCGGTAGAGCTCTTGCAGCCGCTGATGGCGAAACACCCAGACGACGAGGCCGTCCTCAACAACCTCGCCGTCGCCTACACACACCTGAGGCAGCACGGGAAGGCGCGCGAGGTGCTCTTGAGCTTGGTCGAGCTGGAGCCCACCTCCTTCCCGGCCTACATCAACCTCACCGCCGCTGAGCTCGAGCTAGGCATGTACGCGGAGGCGCTGCAGCACTCGGAGGCCGCGGTCCGCTACGGACCAGACGTCGCGAAGACCCGCTTCGTCCGCGCGCGCGCGTACATGCGCTACCAGCGCTGGAACGAGGCGTACGCTGACCTCAAGAAGGCGGTCCAGATCCAGGGAGAGGACCCGATCCACCACCTCTTCCTCGGAGATGTCTGCCAAGAGCTCGGTCGGCACGCAGAGGCCTTCAGGGCCTTCGAGGACACGCTGCGGCTTAACGACTCGAACCAGTACGCCTGGTTAGAGCTGGGCTTCTCTGCCGCTGCGATCGGCAACTTCCAGCGGGCCGCAGAGGCCTATCAGCGGGCGCGTCAGGGCGCGGGCGCAAACGACCCCCGCGTGCAAGAGCTCGGTCGGATGCTCAGCGGCGGCTGAGGCGGGCGGCCTCTTCGTCCCGCCAGGCTGCGCTGGCCAGACCCGCGGGAGGGTCAGACCAGCGCGGGCTCGGGATTGGGTTCCTCAGCGAGCTCCTCCACGGAGGGGCAGGAGCAGATGAGGTGCTTGTCGCCGTAACCGTTGTCGACGCGCCCGACGTATGGCCAGAACTTGTGGACCCGCGTCCAAGGCGCGGGCCAGGCGGCCTCATCGCGGGAGTAGGGGTGCTCCCACGTGTCCGAGGTCACGGCGCGGGCGGTGTGCGGCGCGTTCACGAGGGGGTTGTCCTCAGCGGGGTAGCGCCCCTCTTCGACGGCGCGGATCTCCTCACGGATCCCGATCATCGCGTCACAGAAGCGGTCGAGCTCGGCCTTTGACTCCGACTCGGTCGGCTCAATCATCAAGGTGCCTGCGACCGGGAAGGACATCGTCGGGGCGTGAAAGCCGTAGTCGATGAGCCGCTTGGCGACGTCCTCTGCGCCGATGTGGGCTGACTTCTCGAAGGGGCGGATGTCCAAGATGAACTCATGCGCGCAGCGACCGTTCGCGCCGCGGTAGAGGACCGGGTAGTGATCCTCCAAGCGCGACGCCATGTAGTTCGCGCTCAAGATCGCGACCTCTGTGGCGCGCCGGAGCCCCTCTGCTCCCATCAGCATGATGTAGGCCCAGGAGATGGGCAGGATGCTCGCGCTGCCGTAGGGGGCCGCAGAGACAGCGCCAGGCTGATGTCCAGCCCCGCCGGTGAGCGGGTGCGCGGGCAGGAACTCGGCGAGGTGCTCCGCGACGCCGATCGGACCCATGCCAGGGCCGCCGCCACCGTGGGGGATGCAGAAGGTCTTGTGCAGGTTGAGGTGGCAGACGTCCGCGCCGATGTCGCCGGGTCGGCAGAGGCCGACCTGAGCGTTCATGTTGGCGCCGTCCATGTAGACCTGGCCCCCGTGGTTGTGGACGACCTCGCAGATGCGCTTCACCTCGACCTCGAAGACGCCGTGGGTCGAGGGGTAGGTGATCATGATCGCGGCCAGTCGATCAGCGTGCTCGGCGGCGCGCGCCTCGAGGTCATCGAGGTCGACGTTGCCGTTCTCGTCGCACTTCACGGCGACGACACGCATGCCCGCCATGACGGCGCTCGCAGGGTTCGTGCCGTGCGCGGAGGTCGGGATCAGGCAGACGTCGCGCTCTGTGTCCCCGCGTGACTGGTGCCAGGCGTGGATCGCGAGCATCCCGGCGTA
>JAKVCE010000320.1 GCA_022447405.1 Planctomycetota bacterium
TGACGTTAGCGGCCTCAAGTTGCCCGAGCGCTTGCTGGCAGCGGGCCTTGCCCAGCAGGCCCTGCCAGTCCTGCCCCCGCGACCCCTCAGCTCCAGCGCGGAGAACATCAACAGCACCCTCTCGGTCACCCGCGCCGGTGAGCGCGCGCGCGAGGACCCAAGCGTCCTCTCCGTTCGTCGCAGGTGAGATCCCCACATCGGGGGCTCCTACGAACCGCAAGGCTTCGTCGTATCTCCCGAGGCTCAGGTAGAGCTCGCCGAGGTGCCTGCTCGCGTAGCTGCGAGCCTTCAGCCCATCAAGCCCCTCGGGAGCGTCTTTGAGCGCCCGCAGGAGATCTCCCTCTGCCTCTGCCCAGTCTCCGAGGTCGACGCGGCAGCGCGCGCGCATCGCCCGGCTCATCGAGTCTTCAGGCTCATCCCTCAAGAGCTCCTTCAAGAGACCGATCGCCTCGAGCGGGAGCCCTCGCCTGCGCAGCTTGTCCGCCTCCTCGCGCTCCTCAGCCAGGAGCGCTTCCAGCTCATCATCATCGCCTTGGGCCGCCGCGGCGAAGTCTGAGCAGACGAGCCCCATGCCCACCGAGAGGAGGAGGGTTCCCAGCCAGGGGTGGAGGCGCGATCGTGTCATCCCAAAATTGTAGTAGGCGGAGGATCCCTGTCGCTCTGTCCTTGTTCGCGAACCTTCAATTCTGTACGAGAGGGGTTCATGTTGGCAGCGCGAATCACCCAGCTCCTCGGCGTCAGCCTCTTGCTCATCCTGCCCTCAGGGTGCGCTGGAACGAAGAGCTCTCTGCGAAGCGACCTCGAGCGACAAGACGTCCGCAACGCGGAGCGCTTGAGCGCCAAGCGTCAACAGAGCCCACGGGCGCTCCCGCGGGCCCCCCAGAAACCCGCCCAGGCGGCTACAGGCCTGAGCCAGAAGGTGTACCGGCGCTCCGAGTGGAAAGCCCGCAGCCACAATGCGAAGAAGCTGGACGTCGTCGGCGGGACCTGGGAGAAGATCACCGTCCACCACTCTGATGAGGTGGGCACCCTCGTCTTCAACGGGAGCTTCTCAGAGAGCGCGCAAGCCGTTCGCAGCATCCAGCGCCACCACCTCGACGGGAACGGCTGGGGAGACATCGGCTACCACTACCTCATCGATGCGCGGGGGAGGATCTTTGAGGGCCGCGAAATCCGCTGGCAGGGAGCGCACGCAGGAGACAGCAGAAAAAACCGCCGCAACCTCGGCGTCTGCCTCCTCGGCGACTTCAACCACGGCGTCCCCACCGCGGAGTCGCGCGTCGCCCTCCGCGGCCTTCTCGACGACCTCCGCGAGGTCCATCGCCTCCCGCGCTCAAAGGTGTACCTGCACTCCGACCTCTCCAACACGGAGTGCCCGGGCCGACACCTCAGCGCTTGGGTGCGCTCATACCGCGGATCGTAGAGCCTCTCTCACGCGCCGCGCTAGAGGGCCCGCTCACTCTGACGCGTCGAGCTTCGCCAGCTCAGCGTCCACCATCATCTCGACCAGGCCCTCGAAGGTGATCGTCGGCTCCCACCCCAAGCGCTCCTCCGCCAAGCTCGCGTCCCCCACCAGGAGGTCCACCTCCAGAGGCCGAATCAGCGCCTCCTGCGTCTCGACGTGGTCCTCCCAGCGCAGCCCCACGCGCTCGAAGGCGCGCGAGCAGAAGTCGCGAACGCTGTTCGTCTCACCAGTCGCGATGACAAAATCAGCCGCCTCATCCGCTTGGAGCATGAGCCACATCGCGCGGACGTAGTCCCCAGCGAAGCCCCAGTCCCTTCGCGCATCGAGGTTCCCGAGATAGAGGACCTCTTGGAGGCCCCTGGAGATCCGCGCTGCCGCCTTCGCGATCTTCCTGGTCACGAACTCCTCGCCGCGCCTCGGAGACTCATGGTTGAAGAGGATCCCGCTGCAAGCGAAGACGCCGTAGGCCTCACGGTGCTGCACCGTGGCCCAGTGAGCGTAGAGCTTGGAGAGCCCGTAGGGGCTCTGTGGGACGAAGGGCGTGAGCTCGTTCTGAGGGGTCTCACGGACAGCCCCAAACATCTCAGAGCTCGAGGCCTGGTAGAACCTGGCCTCCGGGCACACGTGTCGCATGGCCTCGAGCATGCGGGTCGCCCCGAGGGCAGTCACCTCAGCGGTGAGCACGGGCTCCGCGAAAGAGGTGGGGACGAAGGACTGAGCGGCGAGGTTGTAGATCTCGTGCGGCCTGCAGTCCCCCATGACCCTCTGCAGACTCGACTGATCGATCAGGTCCCCGTAGACGATCTGAACCTCCCCCAAGATCCCTTGCACGCGCTCTAGCCGCGGCATGCTTGAGCGCCTCACGAGGCCGAAGACCTCGTAGCCCTTCCCTAGGAGGAACTCTGCGAGATAGCTGCCGTCTTGTCCCGTGAGTCCGGTGACGAGCGCACGTCTCCGCTCGCTCAAGAGAGCGCTCCCAACCAGTACAGGACCCCTAACCCGAGCGCGATGCGGTACCAGCCGAAGAGCTCCAAGCCGCGCTCACGGACCCAGGCCACCAGGAATCGCATGGAGAGCGCGGCCGAGACAAAGGCGGCGACGAAGCCTGCGATCATGACCATCGGCGAGTAGGCGCCCGCGAGCGCTTCGCGAGCAGCCCACCCCTCGTAAGCGCTGGCAGCGAGGAGGGTCAAGAGGCCCAGGAGGAAGCTGAACTCGACAGCGGAGGCGACAGAGAGACCGACGAGGACCCCGCCGAGGATGGTGACCAGGCTGCGGCTCGTACCAGGCCAGAAGGCCGCGCACTGAAGCAGCCCGATCCCTAGCGCGCCGGTGAGGCCGAGCGAGGAGAGCTCTCGCCCCCCCGCCTCTGGTCGCATCCGCTTGCCAAAGGCGAGGAGCACCACTCCGCCGACGAGCCAGGCCCAGGCGACCGGCGTGAGGCCGAAGAGCCGCTCCCGGATCTCGTCTTTCGCGAGGAGCCCGATGACAGCAGCGGGCAGGAAGGCGACGAAGAGCGCCAAGCCGAGGGCTCGCCCGCCATCGTCTTGCCCGAGCAAGCCCCGGAAGACCTGCTTGCAGCGGGCGGGGTAGAGCGCGAGCACGGCGACGATGGCGCCGCCCTGCACGCAGATGCTCCATGCGTCCGCGGCCTCACCACGCTCGATGCCCAGCGCGCGCTGAGCCAGGAGCAGGTGCCCCGTCGAGCTAATGGGCAAGAACTCGGTCACCC
>JAKVCE010000321.1:0-1599 GCA_022447405.1 Planctomycetota bacterium
CCTTCCACGCGGTGCACCACTCCCCGCACAAGCTCTACTGGATGAACGTCAACCGCTTTCACCCGCTGGACAAGGCCTCGCAATACATCTTCGACGCGATGCCCTTCGTCCTCCTGGGAGTGTCTGAGGAGGTCTTGGCGCTCTACTTCGTCTTCTACGCGGTCAACGGCTTCTTCCAGCACTGCAACATCGACGTCCGGCTCGGGGTGCTGAACTACGTGGTGAGCGGTCCGGAGCTCCATCGCTGGCACCACTCGATTCACCCCGAGGAGTCGAACCAGAACTACGGCAACAACCTCATCGTCTGGGACCTGGTCTTTGGGAGCTACTTCTTGCCGAGGGACCGCGTCGTGGGGGAGCTGGGGCTCATCAACCGAAGCTATCCGCTCTCCTTTGTGAAGCAGATGGGCTCTCCCTTCATCCCGAAGCTGGACAAGCGCGAGGGCTGAAGAGATGGACAAGCTCACTCGGCTGCTCCTTTGGTTCAAGATGCGCTGGGTCGCTATGACCGCCTGGCGGGACCTGATGGAGCAGGCGAGGGACCCGAGGAGGCATCAGCTGCGGCTCCTGATGTCCATCTTGAAGCGCAGCCAGGACACGACCTTCGGTACGGAGCGACAGTTCGAGTCTGTGAACTCTTATGAGGCCTTCGCGGAGCGGGTGGAGGTCCAGGACTACGAGAGCCTGCGTCCATACATCGAGCGGCAAGAGCGGGACAAGACCCCCGAGTTGAACCCAGAGAGCCCGCTCCTCTACGCGCAGACGAGCGGCACGACGGGCTCTCCGAAGCTGGTGCCGATCCTTGAGCACACCGTCGACAACTACAAGCGCTCTCAGGGCATCGTCACCTACGCCAACACCCAGGCCTGTCCCGGGATCTACGGGGGCAAGATCTTGGCGATCACCTCACCGCACGTGGAGGGCGAGCTCGAGACGGGGACGGCCTTTGGCTCCATGTCGGGGCTCTTGAGCAAGAGCATGCCGCGCCTGACCCGGCAGAAGTACGTCCTGCCCTCGGCGGTGCTCGACATCGAGAACTACCAGGCGAAGTACTACCTCATCAGCGCGTTCGCCCTCGCCGCGCGTGACATCAGCTTCATCGGCACCGCCAACCCCTCCACGGTGATGAAGCTGGCTGAGACGATCACCCAGCATCAGGGAGCGCTCCTTGAGGATGTGCGCAGCGGGCGCCTCTCCGACCTCTTCGGGCTGGGCGCGGCGCAGCTTCAGGCCATCCAGGCGAGCTTCCAGGCGAACCCTGGTCGGGCTGACGAGCTGGAGGCGATCTTCGCCAGCGCTGAGGGCCTGAGCTTCCACGCGCTCTGGCCAGAGCTGAAGGCCTTGTCTGTCTGGACGGGTGGCTCTGTGGGTGCGCTGATCCCTGAGGTCGAGCGGCTCTTGGGGAGCGCTGTGAGCGTCATCGAGCTCGGCTACTTGTCCAGCGAGTTCCGTGGCAGCATCAACGTGGACCCTGAGAAGAACCTGTGCATCCCGACCATCCACGAGTGCTTCTTTGAGTTCGTCCCCGTCGCGGAGCACGGGGAGGCGGACCAGCGCTTCCTCCTGGTGGACGAGCTGGAGCTCGGAGAGCAGTACCAC
>JAKVCE010000321.1:1609-3195 GCA_022447405.1 Planctomycetota bacterium
CACGTCTACGTGACGACCCAAGAGGGGCTCTACCGGTACTTCATGAACGACATCATCGAGGTGAACGGCACCTTCCTCGCGACGCCGAGCATCCAGTTCGTCCAGAAGGGCAAGGGCGTCGTGAACCTGACGGGCGAGAAGCTCTACGAGGGCCAGGTGATCGAGGCCATCGCTCGGGTGCGCGTGGCCTTGGGCTTGAGCTTCGACTTCTTCATCCTGCTCGGTGATGAGCAGAACCTGCAGTACAAGCTCTACATCGACTGTGAGGCCTGCGACAAGGCGGAGCTCCTCGCCTCGTTCGAGGGGGCTCTGCGGGAGCTCAACGTCGAGTTCGCGACGAAGCGGGAGAGCGGCAGGCTGAAGGAGACGGCGGTCTCGCTCGTAGGCGCTGGGACCTACGAAGCCTACAAGGAGCACTGCATCGCGAACGGCCAGCGCGAGGGGCAGTTCAAGTACATGGTCTTGCAGAGCGAGTCGGACTGCGACTTCGACTTCGCCGCGCACGAGCTGGAGGGCGTGAGGTGAGGCTCAGTCTCCGGCAGCTCAGGATCCCCTTCAGGCACTCCTTCTCTCACGCCTCAGCGACGAGAGCGGAGACCGAGGCTGTCTTGGTCGAGGCTGAGACGGACGCTGGGGTGAAGGGCTATGGCGAGGGGTGCCCGAGGTCGTATGTGACGGGTGAGACCCTGGAGAGCGCGCAGCGTTTCTTTGAGGGCTTCGAGGCTGAGCTCTCTGAGCTGGATGACCTGGCCTCGGTGCTCGCCTGGCATGAGGCGCGCAGAGCGGACATCGACGAGAACCCTGCGGCGTGGTGCGCGGTAGAGCTCGCGATCTTGGACGCACTCGCGAGGGAGGCCGGCGTGCCTGTGGAGTCACTCTTGTCGCTCCGAGCCTTGAGCGGTGTCTATCAGTACACGGGCGTCCTGGGCGCGGAAGGGATGAGCACCTTCACCAAGGTCATGGGCATCTACCAGCAGGTGGGCTTCACGGACTTCAAGCTCAAGGTGTCTGGGGAGCTGGACTTGGACAAGCAGAAGGTCGAGTGCCTCCAGGAGGATTCGAGCTATCGGATCCGCTTGGACGGGAACAACCTCTGGCGAGACCCGAGCGAGGCCAGCGCGTACATCCTGGCCTTGGGGGCTGACTTGATGGGGGTGGAGGAGCCCTTGGCCGCCAAGGACTTCGACTCCATGAGGCGCTTCTCAGACGAGGTCGGGGTGAGAGTCATCCTGGACGAGAGCTTCTTGAGCTCAGACGACTTCGCTCAAATCAGCGCTGACCCAGAGCGCTGGATCATCAACCTTCGGGTCTCGAAGATGGGTGGCCTGCTCCGCTCCTTGGAGATCGCCCGTCGAGCCGAAGAGGGCGGCGTTGGTTTGATCATCGGCGCGCAAGTGGGGGAGACCTCGATCCTCACGCGGGCCGCGCTCGCGGTCGCCGCCCAGCACCACGAGGGCTTGCTCGGCCAGGAGGGCGCATTCGGTACGCACCTCTTAGAGCACGATCTGACCGATGAGCCCATCACCTTCCAAGCCAAGGGCCAGCTGGAGGCAGGGTCCTTGGGGAGCAACCCAGGCCTAGGAATA
>JAKVCE010000322.1 GCA_022447405.1 Planctomycetota bacterium
CTTCGCCTTCGCCGCCCGTGGCCTCCTCCGCATCTCCAGCTGAGGCCTTCGTGCGCCTCCTGCTTGAGCGGCGGCGGCGCCTCCCGCCTTCAGCCTCAGGCTCTTCCTGCACAGCGACGGCAGAGCTGTCTCCATCGTCCTTCGGAGCCTTCTTGCGCCTGCGCTTCCTGCGTCGGGGCGTGCTTGTTTCTTTTGATTGCGATGCGGCCGAGTCGCCCATCTCTCCGAACTGGGGAGCTGAGTCGCGGCCGCCTTCGTTGGGTTCGGGGGAGACGGAGTCTGCCCCGATTGTGCGGTCTGTCATCGATTGAAAAGAGGATCAGGTCCGAGGCGCCGCGTTATGACTCGAGCCCCAAGCGGGGGCGAGGTGATGAGGCGCGCCGTGCCAAGCTCACCGCGCGGGTGTTCTAGCAGGCGCTGCGCTCGTCCGGGGCAGCCCAAGACGGTGGATCTGAAAAGGAGCCAGGCGCGTCTGCGCCTGATCAAGCGACCCGTCGGGGTCGCCCTGTACGTTGTTTCGGGTGGAGGCCTTGTGGCCTGACATTTGTGGGGCTGGTCTCCTCGGGCCGACGGCCCATGACGAGCCAGCCTCGCCACGGGACACATCGTCACCTATGCCACGCCACCTGCGAAGCCTGAATCGAGATTTCCGTCCCCGGACCGCCTCCGGGACGTGTCAGGAGTCCTCGGCCGGAGGGATCGGATCGAGCAAAGAGTCCAGTTCGCGCCGCAGCCCCTCCCGACGCGTCAGGAACTCCCTGCGCATGATCGCCTCGCGGTCTATGTCCGAGCGGACCAGCGTGGGCCTCAGGAACACGAGCAAGCTGCGCTGATTATGACTCTCCGTGTCGTGGCTGAAGAGCCTGCCGAGGAAGGGCAGGTCGCCGAGCACAGGGACCTTGGACTCACCCTTGGAGTCCGTCTCGGTCGTGAGCCCGCCGATGACCGCGGTCTGGCCCGACTCGATCAACATGGTCGTGACGAGCGTCGAAGACCGCGTACGCGGGAGAGCGATGGAGCCCTCCAGCCCCGCAGCGCCCAGGGTGTAGAGCTCGAAGCCCTGCGGCGCGAGCGCAGATGTGCCGCTGCCTGAGAGGCTCGTCTCCTTGGGGATCACCTCCATGATGATCTGGTCCGTCCCGGGCACGACCTGCGGACGGATGAGGAGCTGGAAGCCCACCTCCACCGGAGAGGCGTCTGCCTCCCCCACCGCGAGCTGCAGCCCGCCGGCCTGACCTTGCTCCGACTTGGCCTCCGCGTATCGGATCGTCTCCCCGACAAAGATCGTCGCCTCATGACCATCCAGCGCGAGGATCTTGGGCGCTTGAATGACCTCCGTAGAGGTGTCTCGCTGCAAGAGGCGCAGCGTCGCTTGGACCTGCGTGAAGGAGAGCGTCCCGAACATCGTCTGCGGTACGAGCGTGTTGCCTGGCGCCTCTCCCCCGTTCAACAGCGGATCCAAGAAGGGTCCGGTCCCGTCAGGACTCGCGATGAAGTCATCCTCGAAGCCCCCAGCGCCCAGGTGGAAAGGGAAGGTCGTGGGGATCTGCCCCCCCGAGATGGAGACCGCCGGGCCGGTGTCCCCGTAGTCCACGCCGAGGTCGAGCAGCTCAGCGTTGCCCGTCGCGACGAACTTCACGTCGCAGTAGACCTGCAGCGGCGCGATGTCGAGATCATCGAGGATGGCCCGCACCTGGTCATGGACGTGGATTGTGTCGTGGACGACGATCGTGTTGCGGGAGTCGACGTATTCGATGCCGCCGTTCGGCCCGAGGACCTTCTCTAGGGCGCGCAGGACGCTGAAGCGCTCGCTGGCGCTGCCGTCAGGAGGCGTCGCGCCCCCTGCGACGAACTCCGACTCCAGCCTGGGGACGTAGTTCCCCTTCGGACGCAGGAAGCGCAGCTGGTAGCTGCGTGAGACCAGCTGCTCCTCGACCCGGGCGGGGTCCGTCACGCGCAGGACGCCACCACGCTCCTCCATGACCACGTAGCCACGAGTGCGCGCGACGACCTCGAGGGCGTCCCGCCAGGGCACGTCTGCGAAGCGCAAGCTCACGGTCCCCTGCACCTCAGGACCGACGACCACGTTGGCGCCCGCCGCGAGGGCGATCGTGTCCACGACCTCGACGATGTCAGCGTTGGGGAACTGGAGCGTGACCCTCGGAGGGCTCAAGATCATGAGAACCCCGTAGCGGTCCTCCTCTAGGACACACCCTGCTTGCGACACCGCGAGGGAGAGCGCTGTCCGCCAGCGGACGTTTGAGAGCTTGAGCTCCACCTCGCGGCTCGCGAGGTCTGCGTCACCCCCCATGAACACGATGTTCGCGCCGGTCGTGAGGCGCACGATCTCCGCCACATCCCCGAGGGTCCCAGGCTCCAAAGAGACGTCCACCCGAAGCCCCTCAGGCGGCCCTTGCATCGGGGCCGCGTTCGACGAGGGGGCGAGGAGCGCGAGGGTCAGAATGAGGGCACGGTTCAAGGTTCACCTCTCCCAGGTGCCTGGGAATTGAAGGGGGACACGACGCTTGATGAGCACGCCACGGAACTCGAAGACGACCTCTTCCGAGGTCACGCTGTGAACGAAGAGCTCGTCCTTGATCTTCTGCCCCTCCATCACTGCCCCCTCTCCTACCAGGGCGGCGGCGCGCTCCCCGAGCACGACGACCCCGCGCGGGGTGTAACCCATGGCGTCGAACTCAAGCTCTGCTCGCGAGTGCGCCGCGGCGCTCTGTAGGGAGGCGACATAGGGGGCGCGAGCTACATCCTCCGCCAACCACTCGAGGTCTGCCTCGACTGGGGCGATGGCCTCGAGCGCGAGGCCGTGCTGACCTCTCTCCGCGTGCTCCCTCATCGCCGCAGAGACCTCCTTCAAGCGAGCGATGGACGGCCCACGATTCCCGCGCTCTTCGTCTAGAGCTGCGCGCAGCGCCTTGAGGGAGTCGAGCGCGCTCACCGTGAGCATCCGCTCAGAACTGTCAGCGTGAGGCCCTGACCCCTCTAGCAGGCTGCGCGCCATCGCCTCGAGCCGAACGACCTCAACCTCTAGCTCCTCAGAGAGCCCCGTCCCCTCGATCGCAGAAGTGCTTTCTTCAAGCTCACGCCAGCTAGCCCATGCCTCAGAGACTCCTGCGGCGAAGGTGGCTTCCTCAGGCTGCGCGCCCTCTCCTTCATGGGGGCGCT
>JAKVCE010000323.1 GCA_022447405.1 Planctomycetota bacterium
CTGCGCCTGGCTCAAGGCCCACCACCCAGCGGCCTTCATGCACGCCTTCCTGGAGAGCTACACGGGCTACTACGCCCCGCGCGTCTACTTGGAGGAGGCGCGGCGCATGGGCGTGGGCATCCTCGGCCCGGACATCAACCAGAGCGGCGCCGGCTACACCTTGGAGCGACGCAGGGAGAGCTCCGCCATCCGGCTCGGTCTCTCGCTCGTCAAGGGGATGAGCCTTGAGCTCACCGAACGACTGCTCGATTCGCGCGGAGCCGATGGCCCCTTCCTCTCCCTCCCGAACTTCCTCGAGCGGACAAGAGCTCACGCAGACCAGACCCAAGCGCTCATCCAGTGCGGCGCCTTCGACAGCTTCGACAGGACGCGGCCTGAGCTCTTGTGGCGGCTGCACCTCCTGCGGAAGCCGCAGCCCGCGCTGCGGAAGAAGGCCCAGGCCGAAGCGCGCGCGCTCACAGGCAGAGAGCTCGACCCTGCGGCGCTCGCCGCCTGCCGCGAGACGCCGACAGACCGTGACGACCACAAGGTCGCGGCCGCGCGCGCGAACACGCGGGGCTGGGGCGGCGGGCTCGGCCTCGGCGCCGTAGAGCTCGCGCCGGGACAATCCGCCACGCTCTTCCCCGACCCGGAGACACCCGCCGTCACGCTCCCAGGCCTCCCGGACTTCACCCCCGCCGAGCGCGCGGCTCTCGAGCACGAGCTCCTCGGCCTCGCCCTTGAAGGACACCCGACCCGAGTGTTCGGGTGCCCCGCAGACGAGCGCTCCAGCGCCCCACCCCTCAACCCCTGCGCCTGCGCGGAGCTCCCGCGCCGGGTCGGCGGCCGCGTGACCGTCTCTGGATGGCCCGCCGCCACGAGGCGAGTGCGCACCTCGGACGGGCGATGGATGAGGTTCCTGACCCTCGAGGACGAGACGGGGTTAGCAGAGGTGGTGCTCTTCGCTGACGTCTATGAGCGCGACGGGGCCAGGCTGGCTGAGGGCGGGACCCAGCGCATCGTGGGAGTGATCCACGACCAGATGGGGGCCGTCACCTTGCACGCAGAGCAGATCCTCTGAGGCGGAGGCAAAGAAGAGGAGGCAGCCGCTCAAGAGAGAGCGACTGCCTCCGAGGGAGGGAGGGTTGATCTCTGACCCGAGGAGGGTTCGGGTCTGGCGAGGACGCCTCAGACTGCGGACTCCGCTAAGAGCGGAGGATCCGCTCACTCATCTGAGACCCCTTCGATCTCGCTGCGCTTATAGCGCAGGTTGACGTTTTGGCGCCCCATCTCCTGAAGGCGATTGGACGACTTCTTGAGGCCGAGGTTGTGCGCCTTCGAGACGACGCTCTTCACAGAGCGGTTGAGGGCTTGCGCGATCTCAAGGTTGGAGCTCGTGCTGTAGAGCTCCTTGAGACGCTCAATCTCAGCGTCAGACCAGCGCGGCATCTTGGTAGACGCGGTGCCCTGGAGCTTGCGCACGAAGGCCTTGTCCTTGGCGAGGCAGAGCTTGAGAGACAGGCGCTGCACCGACTCTTCGGTGCGTCCGAAGATGATCGCAAGATCAGCCTCGGTGCGCGTCCCGTAGAGGCGCTTGAAGGCGACGATCTCGTCCTGACTCCAGACGCCAGATCGTTTCGCGCGAGCGAGCTCATTGATCTGGAACTGCACCTCTTCGATCGGTCGACCGAACACGCGCCCGATCACCTCTGGAGTGCTCGCCCCGATGTACTGCTTGAGGCGCTCGACCTCACCAGCGGTCCAAGGTCCCGTTCGGCGCGTCGTGGCGAAGATCTGCTCCGCCATCTTCTGAACGCTCTCAACGGGCCTACACATCTCCTTCGCGATGCTCTCGTCATCGCGCAGGCCGTACAGCTCTCGCAACCGGCCGATCTCCGCTTGTGACCAGCGGCCTCGGCGCGGGGCTTTGGACCTCTCAGGTCCCCAGATTCCTCCTTTCACAGGATCTCCTCCTTCATCCTTCTTGCAGCCTCAGGCTGACATTTTTCTAGGCGCTCCCATGGCACCCCTTCGCTTGTTCACGACGCTCTCCCCTGCTCATGAAGCGCCTCCTTCTTCTTCTTGCCCGGCTCGATCTCCGAGCTCTCGCTCGGGTGCTAGCTCCCCCTGAACGGATTCAGCGGCGGTGACCTGCATCAACCGTTCGCCTGCGTCCTGGAGGACCCGCCTGACACCATCACCCGACCGCTCCAGCGCGACCTCACGGAAGAGCTCTTCCGCAGACCGCAGCGGGGTGCGCCGGATGGCGTACTTGACCTCGCTGACGAAATGGGGGGCGACGCTCAGGCCGTCGAAACCCATCCCCATCAGGAGGAGTGCGTTCAAATGCTCACCTGCCATCTCTCCGCAGACGGAGCACGGCTTCCCCTCAGCCTTCGCGACCCGCGCGACGTAGCTCAGCGCTTCGATCACCGCAGGCTGGTGAGGGTCATAGAGGTCACCGACGAAGGGGTTGTCCCTGTCGGCAGCCAAGAGGTACTGGACCATGTCGTTGGTCCCGACGCTCACGAAGTCGACCTCTTGGATCAGCTGCGGGAGAGTGAAGACAGCAGCCGGGACCTCGATCATGATGCCCAAGGGGACATCTTCTGCGACCTCATAGCCCTGCTCGAGGAGCTGGAGACGCAGCTCGCGGACCATCTCTCGCACCTCGAGGACCTCCTCGAGGGTCGTGATCATCGGGATCAGCAGCCGGAGGCTCCCGTGAGCGCTCGCCCGCAAGGCAGCGCGCAGCTGCACACGGAGTAGATCTCTCCACTGCAGCGAGACACGGATCCCACGCCAGCCGAGGGCCGGATTGAGCTCTTTAGGCATGTCGAAGTAGGGCAGCTGCTTGTCTCCGCCGATGTCGAGCGTCCGCAAGGTGACCGGTCGACCACCCATATTCTCGAACACGCGGCGATAGAGGCGGTACTGCTCCTCCTCTGAGGGGAACTGCCCCCGCTCCATGTAGAGGAACTCAGAGCGCAAGAGACCCACGCCGTCAGAATGCGTGACGTCGAAGGTCCCGAAGTCGTGGATGCTCTCGATGTTCACACAGAGCTCGACGCTCTTGCCGTCCGGGGTCTCGGCAGCCAAGCCCGCCTGGGTGCTGAGCGCCTCAGCGCGCGCCTGCAGGCGGGAGCGCTCGACGAGGAAGTTATCTACGTCCTCATCTGTGGGCTGGAGCTGC
>JAKVCE010000324.1 GCA_022447405.1 Planctomycetota bacterium
CTCTCGGAGGAGAGCCCACAGAGCATCGCAGAGCGCGCGCGTGGTCTCGCCTCTTTCGAGTACAGGGACGCCGCCGCTGCGAGCGAGGCCTTCGCAGCCTTGGGCGCGCTCAACGTCGAGGCGGAGGAGCGCGGCGCGAGGCTCCTCGTCCGCCTCGGTGAGAGCGAACCGCAAGCTGCGCTCGCCCGCATCCTCTCCAACGCAGACCTCCCCGCGCCGACCTCCGTCGTCTACGGCAAGCTCCCGCTCGCCGACCTCTACCGCGAGCTCTACGGAGGGGACGCCTGCTGATGGAACGCACCCTCCGCTCCTACCTCGTCCCCTCGCTGCTCTACATGCTCCTCCTGGAGGCCATGATCGCCGCGGCGATCCTCTACTGGCCGGACTTCGAGGAGAACATCGACACCTACGGGGACATCCTCCCCTTCGAGAGCGTGCGCAAGATGGTGGAGTCGATCTCCGACACCGGCGTCGCGGCCTATGTGAACCTCCAACACTTCTACAAGGCCTGCAACGTCCTCGGGACCGCCGCTGCCGTGTTCTTCGCCGTCGGCGCCGTCGCGGGCGAGGCGAACCGCGGCACCCTCGAGCTCTGGCTCTCGCGGCCCATCTCGCGTGCGCGGATGCTCCTCGAGCGCTACGTCACCGGCGCCCTCGCCATGACCGTCCCGATCTTCCTCACGACGGCCACGATCCCCTGGCTGCTTGAGCAGGTCGGCGAGGAGATGAGCTTCTCCGGGCTCATGCTCTCCTCCGTGCACGAGTCCCTCTTCTTGATGGTCCTCTACTCCCTCGCCTTCTGCCTCTCGACGGTGACGAGCCGGCCGATGCCTGTGGCCCTTGGGCTCCTCTTCGTGACCATCTTCCAGTTCTCGATCTACCTCGTGATGGAGTGGACCCACTACTCCTGGTTCCGCCTCGCCGACCTCGACGACTTCCAGACCATCCTGCGCACGGGCTCCCTCGACGCCTCGATCTGCGTCCCCTTAGCCGTCGCGAACCTCGCCCTGCTCTTCGCCTCGCTCTACCTCTTCCACCGGCGCGTGCCCTGAGGGGCGGCGCTCAGCTGAGCCACGCCGCCAGGCGCGCCTTCATCGCCCACACCCGCGCGCCCTCGCGCTGGTATTTGACGACGCCCGCGACGAGCGTCGGCGCCTTCAAGAAGGCTTGCTTCGCCGCGGCCTTGTCCCCTCCAGCCTGGTGCGCGCGGCCGCGCAGGTAAGCGGACTCCGGCGTCTCTCCGTAGATCACATCGTGTCGGTCGAGGCGCGCGATCGCCTCCTCAAAGGAGCCGCCCTTCGTCTGCGCCTCCGCCAGCCGGCGCAAGGCCTCGCCGTAGCCGTGCTCCTCGTCGAGCTCCACCGACTTGGTGAGCGCCTCGACCGCGCCCGCGTGGTCTCCGAGCATGAGGCGCGACCTCCCGACCCGGTAGGCCCACTCGGCGACCTCGGGGTCATGCGCCCGCGCCGCCTCCAAGTGCTCTAAAGCCTCCTTGTGCCTGCCATCTCCGGCGAGCAGCGCGCCGAGCTTCCCGCGGTTGTGCGGGGTGTCGACCTCGCCGAGAGCGCTCACGGACTTCCGGAACTTGCGTCGGTCAACCAAACGGGCCCCGAGCCGGGCCGAGGCGACGCTCACGACGATCGCAGCGAGGTAGAAGCCCAGGAAGGGGATCTGGAAGATGCCACCCACGAAGGGGAGCTGTCGGAGCACGATGAGGGCCACGAAGACCACCGCGAAGAATCCTATGAGGCGCAGCACGGGCCTGAGCGTACCTCTTCCCCTATGCTCCTCACCATGGCCATCGCCCCGGAGCTCATGCGCGCCCTCGGAGACCTCGCGCTCCTGCCGCCGCGCCTCCTCCAGCAAGTCTTCGCGCAGCCTGCCCGCTGCCGCGAGCTGGCGGAGCTCTTGGACAGCGAGCCGAGCTTCAGCGACGAGGCCCCCGACGCCGCCGCGCTCCCCGAGCGACCGCTGCGCCTCTTCCTCTCGGCCGCCGAAGACTCCGGTGAGATCCACGCGGCGAACCTCGCCCGCGCCCTCTGCGCCGAGTGCGCGGCCCTCGGCCTCCCCGCCCCTGAGCTCTTCGGCTTCGGCGGCGACCGCATGGAGGCAGCAGGCGTCGAGCTCCTCGCCCGCCCGGTGGACCACGCCGCCATGGGCATCGGGGCCGCCCTCGGGAAGCTCTCTTACTTCTCGGGTCTCTTGAACACCGCCGCAGAGACCTTCCGCGACAGGACCCCAGACGTCTTCGCGCCGGTGGACTCGCCCGCGCTGCACGTCCCCCTCGCGCGCATCGCCAAGAAGCACGGCACCGACACGGTGCACTTCGTCGCGCCCCAGTACTGGGGCTGGGCGCCGTGGCGCGTGGGTGGCTACGCGAAGGCCGTCCACACCGCCCTCACGATCCTGCCCTTCGAGCCCGCCTGGTTCGCCGAGACTGGCGTGCGCACCGAGCACGTGGGACACCCGCTCTTGGACGCCCTCGCGGAGGTCCCTGCTACGAGGCCCGGGCCTGAGGCGCGTGACCTCGTCCTCCTGCCGGGGAGTCGAGCGAGCGTGATCGACCACAACCTGCCCTGGATGCTCGAGCGCGTCGCGCCCCTTGTCCAAGAGGGCGCGAGCGTCGCGGTCTTACAAGACAGCCCCAGGCACGGCGGCCGCGTCCGGAACCACGTCCTGAACTCCTCCGTCGCCGGAGCGGTGAAGGTCAAGACCGGCGACCTCCACGCCCACCTCGCCGCGGCGCGCACAGCCTTCAGCGTGTCGGGGACGATCCTCCTCGACCTCCTCCACCACCGCCTGCCCACCGTCGTCGTCTACAAGCTCGAGTCCGGGCTCGCGTGGATACGACCGCGCCTCCTGAACGCGCCGCACTTCGCCTCCACCAACCTCCTCGCAGGTCGTGAGGTCCTCCCGGAGTTCGGCTTCTCTGGGAGCGGCCCCGTGGCTGAGGTGGAGGCCGCCCTCCAGCGCGCCCACGGCGACGAGCCCTGGCGCGCCGACTGCCTCGCTGGGCAGGACGAGGCCGCGCGGCGCCTCGGGCCCCCTGGAACCAGTCCTCCCTGGATCGGAGCCTGAGCGCGCTGGCTTCCGCAAGAAGTGGTTTCCAGGGGACGGGGTCCTTTGGGTGCCAGAGGAACAGGATGAGATTACACCCTCTGACACTCTG
>JAKVCE010000325.1 GCA_022447405.1 Planctomycetota bacterium
GCGGTCATGCCCGACGGGGCTGGGACTGTCTGGAAAGGCCTGCTCGCGGCCATGGGTCTCCTCCGCAGGGGCCCGTCCTGGGACGCGGCCTCCGTCGGGGCGCTGGAGCAAGAGGCGGTTGGGGACCCCGCGAGTTTGAGTGAGGTAGACGTCCTCTAGTCCGTCGCCGTTGAGGTCCCCGACGCTGACGCCCTCGTACTCGGCGATCTGCGCGCCGACCGTGACGTCTGTCCTTGAGGCGAGGTCGCTGAGCGAGGGGCCGAGCTGAAGGACGAGCTGCTCCTCATGACCCAGCGCCGACTCGGTCACGTCTGTGAACAAGGTCTCTACGCCCTTGGGGCCAACGATCTCTTCGTGCTGAGTGCTCCGGACTCCGTTGATGAGCTGCTGGCTGGGTTCGATGAGGCACTCCCAGGTGGCGTTCTGCTGGTAGGGTCGACCTTCCTGGTTCATACCTACAGCCTGGTAGAAGAGCGTCACCCAGGCGCCCTCGGCGGTCTCGGTGACACGCCAAGCCTTGATGTGGAGCTCCGGCTCCTCGGTGAACGGGCTCAGGAGGTCCCTGAGGCTCGCGGCCAGCGCCTCCCTGCCGGGCTCCATGGATTGTGCTGGTGTCCCCCTGTAGACCGTGAAGTCCTCTCCCTCGCGAATCACCGCGCGGGTCTTGGGGCGAAGGGCGCCGGCCGACACCGTCGCCGCCGTGACCTGACTGATGTCTTCGGCGGTTGGGCTCAGTCCGTGGTGGAGGAGCTCTTTTATGTGCGCTTTGGCGACATCACCAATGAGCTCGGTGTCCCATCCCTCTGCGCCCGCATCGAGCCCCTCCTCGGGGCTCTGGGCTGCGTCTGAGAAGCGAAGGGTGGATAGGCCCTCATCGCCTTCAGCGGCGGGTTCGGGCACGGGCGCTTCGCTGCTGCAGGCGGCAAGGAGCGCGAGGAGGGCCCACTCGCGCGGGCGGCAGTTGGCCTTCAGCCTCATGTCGCGAGTCTACCCCTCGGGGGTCCGTGCTGCCTTATAGTGTCTATTGAAATGGACGCCTCAGATGTCGTGAGCGGGGGGGATGGGCGCTCTGTCCCGTCTACTGAGGAGCTCTTTGATGAGCTCTATCGAAGCCTCCGTGCCATGGCAGAGCGATTCATGCAGGGTGAGCGCGGGGATCACACCCTCCAGGCGACCGCCCTCGTCCATGAGGCCTATCTCCGATTGACGCGGCAGGGGAGCACAGCGTGGGATGAGCGGGGCCGCTTCTTGGGCGTCGCAGCGCGCACCATGAGGAGGGCGCTCTGCGATCACGCTCGGGCGAAGCTGTCCTTGCGACGTGACGGCGCTGGTGACCGGCTGGCAGTGGACGTAGACGACTTGGAGGCGCTCCGGCGACCGGGGGCTCGCTGGGGCCTGGCCTCTCCCCGGCTTTCGCTCAGCGGTTGTAGAGGAACGCTGGGCTGTTGATCAGGGCCCAGGTGATGTCCCGAGCAGCGGACATGCGGATCTTCTTGGAGAGCTCGGGGACTGTCTTCATGAAGGCCGCGTGGAGCTTCTCGCGGGCCTCGAGGCTGCGAGCGGCGGGCTCTTCTGAGAGGGCCGCGAGCACCGCGTCGTCCATGTCGACATACCGCACATCCCCCTCACCATCGGTGACGCTGAAGCGGAAGTGGCCGATCACATGGCTTGACCCGAAGGGCTGGCTCATCGTGAGCAGGAGGTGGGCCCCGCCCGGCGTCTCCAGGGGCTCCTTGAGGGCGAACACGGCCTGGTGGCGCTTGTCTCGCTCAGGGTAGATACCCCATCCGGAGTTGGGGTCTGCGTCGATGCTCCCCTCTACGGCCCAGCTCGTTTGAGAGAAGTCCGCAGTGACCTTGGAGAAGGGGACATGGGTTGGCGTGGAGCTCTTGAGGCCCTGAGCGCTCAGCTTGAGATCTGCGAGCACGTAGTTGCCGCTCTCTGACTCGCCGCGCCAAGTCTCTAGTCGGAGGCCGCTGATCTTGTCCAGGCTGGTCCAGACGCTGACCGTGTATGTGTCCTTCTCTGCCGCTGTGTCGCTGACCAAGAAGGAGTCATCTGCTTGCGTTAGGAACTCAACGCCAGAGGCGGTCTTGACAGAGCCGGGCTCGCAGGGCTCCCAATGGAAGCGCGGGAGCGATGCCTCCCACGCGTCGTATTTGGAATGGAGCGAGGCGAGGTCGGCCTCCTCGAGGGCTGCTGTGGCGCTGATCGAGGAGGTGTCGAGCTCGGCTTCGAAGAGCGCGGTCTGCTCGGGTGAGGGGGTCCGCGCGAGGACGCGAAGGAAGAGCTCCTCTACGACCTTTGCGTCGTCAGGTTCATAGCGGACGAGCTCAGCGATCTCGTTGTCTCCGTCTGCGATGGCGTCACCGACGGTGGGTCCGTTCACTAGGCTCAGCGCGTGGCCAAGGGACATGTTGTTGGAGCGTGCGCACTCACAGACGCTGTCGCGCGCGGGGCGCCCGAAGAGTCCGAGGAAGCCGTCGCCAGCCTCTACGGTGCTGTCTACGAGCTCTGTCGCCATCATCCCAGGCCGTTGGCCGGAGAGCTTCACTTCGGAGCCGGTCGCTCGGTGGATGGCGTCATACATGACCTCTGCGGGCAGCCGCCTGGCCATGGCGTGGCTGTAGTTCACCCCGTCATCTTCATTCCACTCGTTCGTGGCGAGGCTGAGCTGGTAGGTGCGCGAGCTGCAGATCAGGCGGAGGATGTAGCGGACGTCGAAGCCCTCGGAGATGAACTCTTCGGTCAGGCGGTCGAGCAGCTGCGGGTGAGTGGGGGGGTTGCCTGCTCGGATGTCGTCGATGGGCTCGATCAAGCCGCGCCCCATCATGTAGCCCCAGAGGCGGTTCACGTAGCTCCTCGCGAAGTAGGGGTTCTCAGGAGCTGTCATCCAATGGGCGAGCTCTAGGCGCCGGCTGGCATCGGCTGGAGCGGGCGCTGCGCTCTCTACGGTGTAGGGGAAGGAGGCAGGGACGAGGGCGCCCGTGTCAGGGTGCATGAGCTCGCCTTCTGCCTTGTCGCCGATGCGCTCGTCGCCGGCGGGGCCGCCGTCGCTACCCCCCCCCGCCCCACCCCGCCGGCGGGCCCACCGGCGCGGGCGCCCGGGCTTGTCCCTTTTGTGAGGATGTTCTACGGGAGTGCCAGCGAGCACTACTGGACAGACCAG
>JAKVCE010000326.1 GCA_022447405.1 Planctomycetota bacterium
GTTCAGGCGCCGCTCAGGCTAGAGTCAGGATAGATCGGATGGCTTGAGGCGAGTTCGCCGATGACGCCGCGCACGCGGTCCGCGACGGAATCATCAGACGGCACGTCCAGCAAGTCAGCGATGCAATCTGCGAGGGTCACACAGTCGTCAGCGCTCAGGCCCCTTGTCGTGATCGCAGCGGTGCCGAGTCGCACACCGCTCGCCTCCATCGGCGGGCGCTTGTCGTAAGGGATGAGGTTCTTGTTGCACGTGATCTCTACAGCATGAAGAGCGTCCTCGGCCTCGCGACCACTGAGACCCTTAGCCCCAACATCCACGAGCATGACGTGGTTGTCCGTGCCGCCAGAGACGATCCGCAGGCCTCGCTCCATGAGGCGCACAGCCAAGGCGTCAGCGTTCTTCACGACAGAGGCCGCGTACTCTTCAAACTCTGGAGCGAGGGCCTCCCGGAAGGCGATCGCCTTAGCCGCGATGACATGCATCAGCGGCCCGCCCTGACCACCGGGGAAGAGCGCAGAGTTGACCTTCTTGATCACCTCGACCTCGGCAAGGACCGCCCCGCCGCGCGGCCCCCGCAGGGTCTTGTGCGTCGTAAAGGTCGTCACATCAGCGAACGGGATCGGACTGGGGTGCGCCTTTCCAGCGACCAGGCCCGCGATGTGAGCCATGTCGACCATCAGCTTCGCGTCGACCTCTTTCGCGATGGAAGAGAAGGCTTCGAAGTCGATGATCCGGGAGTAGGCAGAGGCGCCAGCCAAAATCACCGAAGGGCGGAGCTCGAGGGCGCGGTCGCGCACCTCATCCATATCAATGACCTCTTCGCTCTCCGAGACGCCGTAGTGATGGAAGTCATAGAACACCCCTGAGAAGTTCTTCGGGTGCCCGTGAGAGAGGTGCCCACCGTGATCCAGACTCATCGCCAGGACCTTGTCACCCGGCTCGCAGAGCGCCATCAGGGCGGCCATGTTGGCCTGGGTGCCGCTGTGGGGCTGGACGTTTGCGCGCTCTGCCCCAAACAGCTCACGGACACGATCCCTCGCGAGGTCCTCCACGGTGTCCACGTGCTCGCAGCCACCGTAGTAGCGCCGGCCGGGGTAGCCCTCGGCGTATTTGTTCGTGAGTGCCGTGCCCATGGCGGCGATGACCTCGCCGCTGGCGTGGTTCTCGGAGGCGATCAGCTCAAGCTGCCGCTCCTGGCGCTCTGTCTCGGCGTCGATCGCCGCCCATGCAAGTTCGTCTGTTCTCATGATCGCACTCCTCGACCCCACGCTAGAGCGGGCCCGTCCTGTTTCCAGCCTCATAAACTCCGCTCGCCTCTTGATCCAAAGAGCCATCCTCGCGAAAGAACTGCCAAGGCCCTGAACGGAGCCCTCCGACGAGCTCTCCGCGCATCTTCACGCCTCCACCCTCGTACCAGGCCTCGAGGACTCCATCGAGCGCGGCGCCAGCCTCACGAAGGCTCCCGCTCTCATACCACTGCTTGCCGCTGGCGACCTCCCCTTGCCTCCAGACGGCCTCGCTCTCTTGTGCTCCTGATCCATACCAGGTCTTGACGGTGCCAGAGAGGACGCCTGCATCAAAGGGCTCCTCGCTCTGGAGCTCTCCGTTTGGGTGCCATGAGCGCCAGACCCCGACCTGCGCCCCGGAGTCCCACTCGCCCTGGACCTTCACCTCTCCGGTCCCCCAGTAGGCGGTCGTGACCCCACTAAGCCGACCGCCTTCATAGCTGCTCTTGTTGAACATCTGGCCGTTTGGGTAGTACGTGATCGCCTCCCCCTCCGCGCGCCCGCTCACATAGGTCGCCTCCCGAGCGAGCTTCCCGTTGTCGTGCCACTCAGAGACTGGACCTTCGACGCGACCTGCGACCCAGGCGCGCTCGGACTTCTTTTGGCCGTTCGGGTGCCACTCGTCCCACTGCCCCACCTCCTCACTGGTAGAGACTCCGTCGGTCTCCAGGAGCTCAAAGGCTCCTCTTACGGCCACCTGGCCATTGGGGTGCCACCAAGTCCACTCGCCGGTCTTGCGACCGTAGAGCAGCTCACCTTCGGACTGCTTGATGCCCGCTTCCTCGTCATGCCACGTGGTCGTGAGTTTGGCCTCACCGAGCTCAGGCGCCCCTCCGTCCCCGCAAGCGGGAAGCATGGGCGTGAAAAGCAAGAGAACCCGTGACAGATCTTCAACCTGGATGCTCATAGCGGCATGGTAGTCAAGAGATCCGAAGTTCCAATCGTGTGATCGGGATCTGTGCGCCAACCCTCCCACAAGGCACACGTAGATCAGCCATAGAGAGCCACCCCGTGAGACCCCTCCAGAGACTCCTGACAGCAGCCACCGCCATCATGCTGGCAGCCTGCGGACAAGAGCAGCCGCCCAACCTCCTCCTCATCACCCTGGACACTACGCGGGCTGACTACCTGGGCGCCTACGGTGGAGACGTCGCAGAGACCCCGCACATGGACGCCTTGGCGTCCCGAGGCGCACGCTTCGACCTCGCGCTGTCCTCTTCTGCCGTAACGCCTGTCTCCCACGCGACCATCCTCACGGGCCTTTACCCGTACGAGCACGGACTCAGGGTCCTCTCTGCGGCCAGCGGGTACAGGCTCTCCGAGGAGGTCCCGACCCTGACCACCACCCTCAAGGAGAAGGGCTACAAGACCATCGCCGTCCACTCCGCCTTCCCAGTGAGCGGTCACTTCGGCTTTGACCATGGCTTTGACGTCTTCGAGAGCTTCCAAGTTGAGATGGAGCGCAGCAACCAGGTCCAAGACAGGTGGGATGTCTCCCGGGGGCAGCGGAGGTCAGATGAGACCACGGACATCACCTTGCGCAGCCTCCAGGGCACCGACGGCCCGTTCTTCCTCTGGGTCCACTACTGGGACCCCCATGACCCGATCATGCTCCCCCCGATGGAGTTCCTGCCTACGGACCTCAAGCTCAACCCCGAGAACATCGCGGGTCGACACAGCGAGATCTACGCAGCCGAGGTCACATACCTAGACACACAGATCGGGCGCTTACTAGACGGCATGGAGGGCATGGGGCTCATGGACAACACAATGGTCTGCCTCACCTCGGATCATGGTGAAGGGCTAGATGACGGCGTGCGTGACCATGGCTGGTGGGCGCACAGGATCCTCTACCAAGAGCAGATCCACGTCCCCTTGTTGG
>JAKVCE010000327.1 GCA_022447405.1 Planctomycetota bacterium
ACATGTCCGGGAGCGCGGCTGTCTTGGGCGCCTTCCACGCCCTCGCCAAGATGGATGTCCCGATTGAGGTCCACGGGATCGTCCCGACCTCGGAGAACCTCGCGGACGGGATGGCGACGAAGCCGGGTGATGTTCACACCGCTATGGACGGGACGACCGTTGAGGTCCTGAACACGGACGCTGAGGGCCGCCTGATCTTGGGAGACGCCCTCTGCTATGTTCGCAAGCATGTGAAACCTGACACCGCGATTGACCTCGCCACCCTCACGGGTGCCGTCGTTGTCGGCTTGGGCCATGAGGTCAGCGGCATGTACACGACGACGGACAACCTGCGAGATCGCCTCATGGCGGCGGGCGAGGCCACCGGCGAAGCGGTGTGGCCGCTGCCGCTCCTTGATGTTCACATGAGGAACTTGAAGGGCGGGCCGGCGGACCTGCGCAACATCAACGTGCCGAACATCGGCGGCGGCTCCATCGCTGGCGCGCAGTTCCTGCACCACTTCATCGGGGACGAGATCGAGTGGTCTCACCTCGACATCGCCGGGACGGCGTGGGGAGCCGAGGCTCGCGACTATGTCGGCGGTCGCGGGGGGACGGGAGTTGGAACCCGGCTGCTTATGCAGTATCTTAAGACCCTCTGAATCAGCCGAATACGCGTCCTATTACGCACCTCCACACGGTCTAGGAGCCCTCGCGGCTCCTCCATAAGTCTCCACAACGCTCCAGTGACCACACCTACGAACTACGTCCCCGGCCTCGCCGGGATCCCCGCGACTGAGTCGTCGATCAGTTATATCGACGGCCAGGCTGGCATCCTCGAGTACCGGGGGATCCCGATCGAAGAGCTCGCCGAGAAGAGCACCTTTGAGGAGACCGCTTACCTCTTGCTCTACGGCAAGCTCCCGAGCCAGTCGGAGCTTGACGGCTTCCGCGAGCGGCTCTCCGCGAGGCGGGCGCTCCCTGATCGCTTGATCGAGACCCTGCGCCTCCTGCCCGGCGCTGGACACCCGATGCTCGGGCTCCAGGTCGGCGTCGCGATCCTCGGGATGCACTCCCAGCGAGTGAACTTGAGGGACCCGGAGTCCATGGAGAACGCCGCGATCAAGATCCTCGGCAGCGTGCCCTCCCTCGTGGCAGCCGTCGAGCGCGCCCGGACCGGGCTCGACTTCGTCCAGCCCAAGGACGGGATGGACACCGCTGAGGCCTTCCTCTGGATGATGTCGGGAGAGGATCCTGCTCCGGTCGCGGTGCGCGCCCTCGATGCCGCGCTCATCCTGCACGCCGAGCACACCATGAACGCCTCTACGTTCACCTCGCGTGTCGTGGCCTCCAGCGAGTCGGACCCTTACTCCGTCTGTGCCGCAGCGATCGGAACCTTGAAGGGCCCCCTGCACGGTGGCGCGAACGAGCGAGTCCTCGATCAGCTCGAGGCGATCGGTGAGGTCGAGAACGTGCGCCCCTGGGTCGAGGAGCGCCTCAGCCACAAGGGCAAGGTCATGGGCTTCGGGCACCGCGTCTACAAGACGAAGGATCCGCGCTCGAACATCTTGCAAGACCTCGGCAACCGCGTCTTCGAAGAGCTCGGCGGCACCCCGATGTATGAGCTCGCCCTGGAGCTCGAGAGGGTCATGGACGAGAAGGTCGGGCACAAGGGCATCTGCCCCAACGTCGACTTCTTCTCAGGCCTCCTCTACCAGAAGCTCGGGATCCCCACGGACCTCTTCACGCCGATCTTCGCCATCGCACGGGTCTCTGGATATATGGCTCACTGGCTCGAGCAGATGCCGGACAACAGGATCTTCCGGCCTACCCAGGTCTACACCGGGGCGCGTGAGGCGAGCTACGTGCCCATGTCCGAGCGCGATTGAGCTGGTAGGGGAGCCGGGACTCGAACCCGGACGTCCTTGCGGACTTCGGCTTTTAAGGCCGATGCGTCTACCGATTCCGCCACTCCCCCGAGGGCCCTGCATCCTAACGCCCTGCGCCCTCTCTCGGAACGGGGGGCCGCTGCTTGACCCCGCCCCTGTCAGGCGTACTCTTTGGAACCTCCTGAGGCGGCATGGCCAAGTGGCTAAGGCGCTGGATTGCAAATCCAGGACCCCCGGTTCGAATCCGGGTGCCGCCTCCATCTCTGCGCGGCGTGGTTATCGGCGCTTGGGCCGCCTTCTCTTCTGGCCCCTCTCTCTCCTCGAGCGGTCGGCAGCGCTCTTCTCTTGGCTCCCTCGCTTCTTCACAGAGGAGCTGCGCTTCGGTCCGCCCTGCTGAACTCCCGCCCCGAAGGCGCTTCGCTTCGATGCAGGTCGACCAGCCTGTTCGCTCTCATGGCTCTGCCTGGAGCGGCCGGGGGAGTCCGGCCTCGGGCCATAGCCAGCGCTCTTCCCGCGCCGTCTCCCTGGACCTTGGCTCTTGGAGAACCTCTTTGCGGGGCGGCCGTGGTGATGCGCGCTCTCTCCGCCGTGGTTTTGTGCGCGCTTGAAGTCTCGAATCTTCACCCGGGGGATCTCCATCTTCAGCTTGCGCTCGATGGCTTTGATCGCGGGGAAGTCTTCGTGCGTGACAAAGGTGCAGGCCTTGCCACTCTCTTCTGCCCGGCCCGTACGCCCGATGCGGTGGGTGTAAGCGTCCGGTGTGTTGGGGATGTCGAAGTTGATGACGTGGCTGACTTTGGGGACGTCGATGCCGCGCGCGGCGATGTCTGTCGCGACGAGGACGTCGTAGCGCCCCTCCCTGAATCCCTGCATCGCTCGCTGACGCTGCGGTTGAGTCATGTTTCCTTGGAGCGCGATCGCGCTGAAGCCAGCGCGGTCTAGCTCTTTGGCGAGCTTGCGGGCGCGGTGCTTTGTTCGCAGGAAGACGATGGCAGATGTGAAGTCGTCGCTTCGCATCAAGTGCTGCAGGAGCGCGGCCTTCTGTTTCTGCTCGACGGGGTAGAGCGCGTGCTCGATGGTCTCGAGGGGCATGGCGTGTGCCAGCTCCACCACGTGAGGCTTCTCAAGGATCCGGTCTGCGAGCGCGCGGATCTCACGCGGCATCGTCGCAGAGAAGAGCAGGTTCTGCCGTGAGGAGGGGAGGAGAGAGAGGATCCGCTTGATGTCTGGCAGGAAGCCCATGTCGAGCATGTGGTCCGCTTCATCCAGGA
>JAKVCE010000328.1 GCA_022447405.1 Planctomycetota bacterium
GTGGTCCCTCACGGCCTCGCAGGCTGAGAGGTCCTCCTCGTGGATGTCGATCCCGAGCGCGTCTGCGCCGCGGCGCGCAGCCTCCAAGACGAAGAAGCCCTTCGAGCACCCGATGTCCAAGAAGGAGCCGAAGCCCTCAGGCCAGAGCCGCTCCATGCGCTTCCATCTGCGCTTGAGCTTCCACCGTGGCTTCAGCTCCTCACCCTTCACGCGGTAGTCGTGGTTGTGGGGATAAGAGTCCGCGAGGTAATCGCGGACGGAGTCGGAGAGCGTCATGAGCTCCTGGGCGGCGCCGTGAGGCGTCGCTTGCCGTCAGGGGAGAGACGCGGCGCGCCGCCGCCCACGTCTCTGCTCTCCTTGTCCTTGTCCCAGAGCTGGCAGGTCACCTGCTGGTGCCGCTGGTCGAGGGCCTCGCAGTAGTTCGTGTAGACGCAGCGCTCGATCGTCGCGCCCTCACCGCCGCGCATCTTCGCCCACCAGTCGGGGTCGGCGAGGGACTGGCGCGCGGCGGCGACGTAGTCGCAGCTCCCGTCCTCGAGCGCGCGCTCCATGAGGTCAAACTCGTTCAAGCCGCCGGCAGCGACGACGGGGGTCTCGTGCCCGGCCTCGCGCACAGCGGCCCGGATCGCCCTCGGGAGGGGGAGGTTGCGGCCGAAGGGCGCAGCGCCCTCGATGCGCACCGTCGGCATGCACTCGTGCCCGCTCTCGCCGGTGTAGGGGTAGACGGCGGCGCCGACCTTGGGCTGCTTGGCGTCCTCGAACTTTCCGCCCTTGGAGACGGAGAGGAAGTCCATGCCAGCCTCGGCGAAGGCGACGCCGTAGTGGCAGGCGTCCTCGACGCGCCCGCCGTCCTCGATGACCTCGTCGCCGAGGAAGCGGCAGCCGACGGCGAGCGCGGGGTCGACCCGCTCGCGCACGGCGCGATAGACATCGAGGGGGAGCCTCACGCGCTCCTCGCGGGAGCCGCCGTAGCCGTCGTCGCGGTCGTTCTTGGCGGAGAGGAAGGAGGCCATGGTGTAGGCGTGGGCGAAGTGCAGCTCGACCCCGTCGAAGCCCGCGGCCTCTGCGTTCCCGGCGGCGTCAGCGAAGAGACCAGGGAGGACGTCGGGCAGCTCGGCGATGTTGGGGAGGTGTGTGTCCGTCACGTGCTCGCGGTAGCCCATCTCGAGGTCTCGCACCTCGCTCTCGCTCAAGATTCCGAAGAGCGCCTCGTCTTCGAGGGTGAGCAGGAGCTCGCGCAGCGCGCCGTCGTCCGCAGGCTCATGCCCGAGCGCCCGAACAGCCTCGTGGTGTCGCGGCTCGACCGAGAGGAAGCGGCGCACCCAGGCCTCTCGCTCCGGGCGCCGACGGATCGTGAGGAAGTCGATGAGCTGGATGAAGAGGCGCGTCTCACCTCCCGAACGCTCGCGCACGACTTGGACGAGCTCTTGCAGCCCCGGGACGAAGCGCTCGTGCCCTGCGCGCATCAGGGGGCCGGAGGGGATGTCGCGGATCCCGGTGGCCTCGACCACGAGGACGCCGGGGCGGCCGTCGGCGAGGCGGCCGTACCAGTCGAGGATCTCAGGGGTGACGAAGCCCTCCTCCGTGCAGCGCCACGGCACCATCGCCGGGACCCAGGTGCGGGAGCTGGTCTCCACCGGGCCGATGCGACCAGGGGAGAAGACGCGGCTCGCCGCCGCCTCCTCCTGGGAGGGCCAGCGCGCTTCGGGGACGGGGTGCTTGGAGGCGTTCACGTGCGCTGGATTGTAGTGGGCGGAGCCGAGCCTTCCGGTGTCCTTCCGCGCTCGATACCTTGCCCCCATGGCGACAGCCCTTGTCACCGGCGCGAGCAGCGGCATCGGCGCTGCTACCGCGCGCGCGCTCTCCTCTGCTGGCCACGTCGTCATCGCGGCGGCGCGGCGCCTCGACGCCTTGGAAGAGA
The DNA here is from genome assembly GCA_022447405.1 of Planctomycetota bacterium. Taxonomy (GTDB): domain Bacteria; phylum Planctomycetota; class UBA1135; order UBA1135; genus JAKVCE01. The sequence continues at coordinate 1,922 of JAKVCE010000328.1, forward strand.
CCTGCTCCTCCCTGGAGGGGCCCTCCATAGCCGTCGCCATGGACGTCACCGATCCCGCCTCGGTCGCGAGCGGTCTCGAGGAGGCTCGCGCCTTCGCTGAAGACCACGGCGGCATCACTTGGCTCGTGAACAACGCGGGGGCGGCGGAGAGCGCTCCGGTCGGCAAGACCGATGACGCCCTCGCAGACCGGATGCTCGAGGTGAACTTCCACGGGGCGCGCAGGCTCACAGAGGCTCTCGCGCCTCTGATGATCGAGGCCGGGGGAGGGGCTGTGGTGAACGTCGCCTCCTCGGCGGGGCTCCACGGCTACGCCTACGTCTCCGCCTACTGCGCGGCGAAGCACGCCCTCGTCGGCTACAGCCGCGCCGCCGCAGCCGAGCTCAAGGAGAAGGGCGTGCGGGTCTCCCTCGTCTGCCCGCACTACGTGGACACGCCGATGACGGACGCCTCGGCAGAGCGCCTCGCAGAGAAGACCGGGAAGAGCGAAGAGGAGCTGCGCGCCTTCTTCGCATCGGAGAACCCTGGCGGTCGCCTGGTCACGGCTGGGGAGGTCGCCGGGACGATCTTGGAGCTCCTCGCTGATGGCGAGAGCGGGTCCTTGGTGGAGTTGGATGGATCTGGGGACGCCCCCGATGGAGAATGAGCACGTGAGCGAACAAGAGATCATCCTCCCTGAGGGCTGGCCCAGACCCCGCGGCTACTCGAACGGTGTCGTCTCGCCTGCTGGTAGCCGAGCGCTCCACGTCGCAGGTCAGATCGCCTGGGACACGGAGCGCGAGCTCGTCGGCGCAGGTGACTTCGCGGCGCAGTTCACCCAGGCTCTCGACAACGTGATAGCGGTCGTCCGAGCGGCCGGCGGCGAGGCGGCGCACGTCGCCACGATGACGGTCTACGTCACGGACAAGCGCCAGTATCTCGACGCGCTCCCCGCGGTCGGCGCGGCGTGGACGAGCCGCTGCGGCAAGCACTACCCCGCGATGGCGCTCGTGGAGGTCGCGGACCTCCTCGAGGAGGGCGCCCTCGTCGAGATCTCTGCGGTCGCTTATCTCCCGTGAGCGACGCGGCCTTTGAAGCGAACGGCGTCGTCACGCTGCTCACGGACTTCGGCCTGACTGACCCCTACGTCGGCGTGATGAAGGGGGTGATGCTCTCCTCCGATCCAAAGCTGGAGCTCATCGACCTCACCCACGGCGTCCCACCGCAGGCCG
>JAKVCE010000329.1 GCA_022447405.1 Planctomycetota bacterium
CAAGGTGCCGGCGTCGAGCTGGAAGGTGTTGCTCAGCACGCCCGAGCCGCTGAAGCTGAGCGGCGTTGGCGCGCCGCGGACGTCGGTGAGGGAGGGGTCGTTCGTCCAGCCCGCGAGGTCTTTGGCAGCGACGATGTAGACATCAGCCGTCGCGCCGACCACGCCAGGCTTCAGGAAGGGGTCCACCGCGAGGTGCACGGGCTCACCCTGGTTGATCGCGCGCGTGTACTCAAACCAGGGGTACTCACCCAGCGGCCGCCCAGCGAGCTCATCGTGGTTCCCCGCCCCACCGAGGCTGTAGAAGTCCACGGGGATCGCGTTGGTCAGGTTGAAGGTGCTGCAGGGGCCGCTCGGGTCCCGGTACCAGAACTGGAAGTTCCAGGAGCTGCCCGGCTGTATGACGCCGCTCCCCGGGAACCCCTGGGACTGCGAGACGATCTGGTCGATGCGGACCTCGCCGAAGAAGTCCGCCTGCCCAACGGGGAAGCGGTGGATGCCCTGGCCGCCTGAGACGACGCAGCGCAGCCCAGCGCCGAAGGGCGCGTTGGTCTGCCCGCCGCCCATGAAGAGGATCCCGAACTGATTCACCGCGATCCCATAGGCCGCGAAGGCGAGGCTGTCGGACGTCGTGCTCGCCAGACCGCCCGTGTGCCGGAGCTCCGCCCCAGAGAAGACGTTCCCATCATCTCCGTGATTGCCGCAGCCACGAGAGGCGTCATCGTTCCCGCAGGGGCAGCCCACTCCATAGCAGTAGGACGCGCCGACTTGCGCCGTCGCGAGAGTGAGGGGAGCGCACAAGAGCGCCAGGAGGGAGAGGAGGAGCGACTTCACGTATCTCATGGGTGCGGGGTGCCTGCGCTCACGCAGGATGAGCAATCCTAAGTCTACTCCAGGACTCGATTCTCAGCAGCCCCCTTAGGGGGAGGTCCCGTTACCCGCCGCGCTTCGCGAGCTCCATGTCTCGCAGCTCTCTCCGGAGGACCTTGAGGACCGTGCTCTTCGGGAGCTCGTCAATGAACTCCACCTCGCGCGGCACCTTGTAAGCCGCGAGGTTCTCCCGCGCGAAGGCCTCCACCTCCTCGACGGTCATGGTCTCGCCCGGCTGCATCACGAGGAAGCTCTTCACTGTCTCACCGCGCTTCTCGTCCGGGACGCCGATCGTGGCCGCCTCGAGGACCTTGTCGTGAGACATGAGCACAGCGTCCACCTCGTCTGGGAAGACCTTGAGGCCGGAGCAGTTGATCATGTCCTTGACTCGCCCGACGAGCTTGAAGAAGCCGTCCTCATCCATGATCGCGAGGTCGCCCGTGTGCAGCCAGCCGTCCTTGATGGTCTTCTCTGTCTCGTCAGGGCGCTGCCAGTAGCCGAGCATCACCTGGGGTCCGCGGATGATGAGCTCCCCCTCCTCCCCGGTGGGCTTGTCTTGTGAGGGGTCATCGAGGTCGACGATCTTCGCGTCGGTGTCAGAGACCGGGACCCCGACCATGCCGAGCTTTCTGGCCCGCTGGATCGGATTGCAGGTGGCCACGGGCGAGGTCTCGCTCATGCCGAAGCCCTCGATGATGACGGAGTCCGTGAGGGTCTCGAAGCGCTGCTGCACATCAGCTGTGAGCGGAGCGGAGCCCGAGACGCAGAGCTTGATCGAGCTCAGGTCGATGCCCTCGATGCCCGGGTGGTTGTTGATCGCGTTGAAGAGGTTGGGGACGGCAGGGAAGATCGTCACCTTGTGCTTCGAGAGCCCCTTTAAGAGCCCCGGGAGGTCGCGCGGGTTCGCCTGGAAGACGCAAGCGGCGCCAGCGAAGATCGACCAGTTCATGTTCACGGTCATCCCGAAGACGTGGAAGATCGGGAGGCAGCCCATGACAACCTCTGCGCCCCTCTCGGCGCTGCTGAACCACTCGTTGATCTGCTGCACGTTCACCGAGAGGTTGCGGTGCGTCAGCATCGCGCCCTTGGAGACGCCGGTCGTGCCCCCGGTGTACTGGAGGACCGCGAGGTCATCCATCGCGATCTCGACCTTCGGCGGGTCCGCAGGCGTCGACTTGAGGAGGTCCTTGAACTTGTGCACGCCGGGCTCGTCGGCGACCTTCGCATAGAGCGGAGGGGAGGCCTTCTTCAGCTTCAGCGGCGCGAGCAAGTTCAAAGGGAACTTCAGGTACTCAGGGATAGAGCAGAGGATGAACTGCTCAGCGGTCAGCTTGTCGCGCATATCGCGCACCTTCTGATCCCACAGGAAGTCCATGGTCACCGCGAGCTTCACGCCCGCGTCGTTCCACTGGTGCTCGATCTCACGCGGCGTGTAGAGCGGGTTGGTCAGGACCACGCAGGCGCCGATGGAGGCCGCCGCCTGATAGGCGACCGCGGCCTGCGGGATCGTGGGCGTGTGGATCGCGACCTTGTCACCCTGAGAGACGCCGAGCCTGGACATCGCGGTCGCCATGCGGTCCGCGTGCTCCTTGTACTCGCCATACGAGAGGGCGCGGTTCATAAAAAAGATCGCGTCGCGGTCCGGGTACTCCGCCGCTGTCCGCTTCAAGAAGTCCGGGACCGGGACCTCCTCATAGGGGACGGTCGCCCTCACACCCTCGTCATAGCTCTCGTGCCAGATGCGCTCTTCCATTTGTCTCCTCGATAAACCGGACCACTCGGACGATCGCCCGGGGCTAAGAGGCTACACGATGCGCTGTGCCCGAGGCAGCACCTGCAGGCGCCGACCCGATCAGTCGCAGAAGACGACCTTGAGCCCGTCTGTCAGGTCAAAGGTCGACCCCTCTGTAGATTGAGGGTCGCGGAACCAGAACTGGAAGTAGCGCTCCTCTCCGCTCCCGACCTGCCCATTGCCTGCAGAGAGAGGGGGCTGACTGAAGTCCACGGGCTGGAATGCGTCTCCCCAAGAGTCCGTTTGGATGACTCCCAACCGGAAGGTGCCGATCCCGCCAGCCCCTACACAGCGTATGCCGTTGCCGAAGGGAACGGAGATCTGTGAGGCGCCATAAAAGAAGACGCCGAACTGGTTCGAGGGGCAGCCATAGGCTTCTAACTGGAAACTGTTGCCAGAGAGGCTCGGCTCTCCAGCGTAAGAGATGGTCGCGCTCATGCCTGACGAGTTCGGCCCGCT
>JAKVCE010000033.1 GCA_022447405.1 Planctomycetota bacterium
TTGTTCTCGATGATGATCTGCGGGTGCAGGTCGCCCTTGTGCTCGGTGACCTGACTCCGCTTGGTGCCACGGCGCGAGTCCTCCTGGACCTTCACCGTCTTGCCCTCGATGAGGTCCTCATAGCGGACCTTACCGGCGATCTCAGAGACGATGGGCACGTTGTGCGGGTCCCACGTGCAGAGCACGTCCCCCGCCTTCACCGTCGCGCCGTCATCGTGGTTCAGGATCGAGCCCGCGGGGACTCCGTAGCGGTCGATCTCGCGGTCCTTGTCATCGAGGAGGAGGAGCTCTCCGTTCCGGCTGAGAACGATGCGCTCCTTCTGCTTGTTGATGACGACCTTGAGGTTCGAGCTGTACTGGATCGTGCCTTCACGCTTGGAGCGGCGTGTGTCCTCAGCGACGGAGGCGCTCGCCGTACCGCCGATGTGGAAGGTCCGCATCGTCAGCTGCGTGCCCGGCTCACCGATCGACTGAGCGCCGATGATCCCGACCGCGAGGCCGCGCTCGGCCATGTTGTTGCGGGAGAGGTCCATGCCGTAGCACTTGGCGCAGATGCCCAAGGGCGCCTCGCAAGTGAGCGGGCTCCGGACCCGGATGCGCTCGTTGCCGTCCGCCTCGATGCGGTTGGCGATCTCTTCCGTGATGAGCTCGCCCTCGCGGACGATGACCTCGTCGTGGACCGGATCGATGATGGTGTCACGCGCGACGCGACCGTGGATCCCCCTCGCGAGCGAGACGGCGACGCGGTCGCCCTTGTAGACGACGTGCTTGGTGACGGACTTCGGCGTGCCGCAGTCCTCCATCGTGATGACGACGTTCTGTGCGACATCTGTCAGCTTCCGCGTCAGATAGCCGGCGTCAGCCGTCTTGAGCGCGGTGTCCGCCAGACCCTTCCGCGCGCCGTGCGTCGAGGAGAAGTACTCCAGGACCTTCAGGCCTTCACGGAAGTTCGCCTTGATGGGCGTCTCGATGATCTCACCGGACGGCTTGGCCATCAGACCGCGCATCCCGCCGAGCTGACGGACCTGATCGATCGAGCCACGGGCGCCAGAGGCGACCATGCAGAAGATCGGGTTCACGTAGCCGTTCGTGTCGTTCATGTCCTGCTCGAGGACCTCCATGAGCTCCTCACCCACCTCTTCGCGGGCGTGAGTCCACAGATCGACGATCTTCAGGTAGCGCTCGCCGTCCGTGATGACGCCCTTCATGAAGGAGGTCTCGACAGCGTCGATCTTCTTCTGGGTCGCGTCGAGGAGGCGGTCCTTGGACTCCGGCACACAGATGTCGTTCTTGCCGAAGGAGAGGCCAGCGCGGGTCGACGCCTTGAAGCCGAGGTCCTTCAGGCGATCGAGCAGGACCAGCGTCGCGTCACGCCCGAGCAGGCGGTGGCAGTCGTTGATCAGCCCCTGGATGAACTTCTTGCTCAGGCCGTAGTTATAGAAGGGCATCCCCGGAGGCAGGATGTCGTTGAAGATCGTGCGGCCGATCGTCGTCTCGAGGTAGGAGCGACCGTCCTCAGTCTCGATCTTGCCGTCATCACCGACCTGCAGGACGTCTTCCTTACCAGGGCCGTACTTGACCATCGTGCCCGGCTCCATCCGAACGCGGATGGCGCGGTGGGTGTGGGTCTCACCGTGGCCCCAGGAGAGGAACAGCTCACCTAGGGATGAGTAGGTGCGCGGCTTCTCGGCGTAGGCGCCGAAGGGGTTCATGGTGATGTAGTAGATCCCGAGCACCATGTCCTGCGAGGGAGAGATGATCGGAGAGCCGTTGGCAGGCGAGAAGATGTTGTTGCTCGCGAGCATCAGGGTCGAGGCCTCGATCTGCGCCTCATAGGAGAGGGGCAGGTGGACCGCCATCTGGTCGCCGTCGAAGTCAGCGTTGAAGCCGCCACAGACGAGCGGGTGAAGGCGAATGGCCTTGCCCTCAATGAGCACCGGCTCGAAAGCCTGGATACCCATCCGGTGCAGGGTGGGCGCACGGTTCAAGAGAACGGGGTGGTCGCTAGTGACCTCCTCGAGGATGTCCCAGACCTCCTCGTCGCGACGCTCGAGCATGCGCTTAGCGGACTTGATGGTGTCCGCGAGGCCGAGCTCTTTGAGGCGTCGAATGATGAACGGCTGGAACAATTCCAGGGCGATCTTTTTCGGCAAGCCACACTGGTGCAGTTCCAGTTCGGGACCCACGACGATGACCGAACGCGCCGAGTAATCGACTCGCTTGCCGAGCAGGTTCTCGCGGAAGCGACCCTGCTTGCCCTTGATCATGTCCGTGAGGGACTTGAGAGGACGGTTGGAGGAGCCGAGCACCGGGCGGCGGCAGCGACCGTTGTCGAAGAGCGCGTCGACCGACTGCTGAAGCATCCGCTTCTCGTTACGGATGATGACCTCGGGGGCGTTGAGGTCGAGGAGCTTCTTGAGGCGGTTGTTCCGGTTGATCAGGCGGCGATAGAGGTCGTTGAGGTCGCTCGTCGCGAAGTTGCCTGAGTCCAGGAGGACCAGCGGGCGCAGGTCCGGCGGGATGACAGGGACGACATCCATGACGACCCACTCCGCCTGGTTCTCAGAGTCACGGAGCATCTCGACTGTCTGCAGTCGCTTGATGATGTCCTTGTGACGCTGCTGAGAGCGCGTGGAGAGGAGCTCTTCGCGCAGCTCTTCGCTGACGCGCTGGAGGTCGAGGCGACGGAGCATCTTCCGGACCGCCTCGGCGCCCATGTCGGCGTCGAACTCAGAGCCGTACTTGTTGCGGTTCTCGCGGTACTCCTCCTCTGTGAGGAGCTGGAACTCCTCGAGGGGGGTGTCACCCGGGTCCACGACGACGAAGTCCTGGAAGTAGATGACCCGCTCGAGGTCAGCGACCTTCATGCCGAGCAGGTTGCCCAGGCGAGAAGGCATGGCCTTGAAGAACCAGATGTGCGCCACAGGGGCGGCGAGGTTGATGTGCCCCATGCGCTTACGACGCACGCGGCTGTGGGTGACCATCACGCCGCACTTGTCGCAGACGATGCCCTTGTGCTTGATGCCCTTGTACTTACCGCAGGTGCACTCCCAGTCCCGCTCGGGACCGAAGATGCGCTCGCAGAAGAGGCCGTCGCGCTCAGGGCGGTAGGTCCTGTAGTTGATGGTCTCGGGCTTCTTCACCTCGCCGAAGGACCACGACCGGATGTCTTCCGGTGAGGCCAGGCTGACGGTGACGCTGCCGAAGTCGTTGACTTTGTTGTAGATCGACTCGCTCATTGTTTCGTCTCCGCCCTAGAGGGTCGCCTTCTTGTGAAGCTCCATGTTGAGCCCCAATCCCTTGATCTCGTTCGTAAGGACCTCGAAGGACACGGGCGTGCCCGGCTCGAGGATGTTCAGACCCTTCACCATCGATTCGTAAATCTTGGTGCGGCCGTCCACGTCGTCCGACTTGACGGTGAGCTGCTCCTGCAGGATCGCCGCCGCGCCGTAGGCCTCGAGGGCCCAGACCTCCATCTCCCCGAAGCGCTGGCCGCCGAAGCGCGCCTTGCCGCCGAGGGGCTGCTGCGTGATGAGGCTGTAGGGCCCCGTCGCGCGCGCGTGCACCTTCTCATCGACGAGGTGGTGCAGCTTGAGCATGTACATGACCCCGACGGTCACGTCCTGCTCCATGGGCTGGCCGGTGCGGCCGTCGTAGACCTTGAACTTGCCAGACTCGGGGAGCCCGGCCTCCTTGAGGAGCTCTTCGATCTCCCCCTCAGTCGCGCCGTCGAAGGCGGGCGTGTAGCAGATCTTGCCCAGCTCCTTGGCCGCGTATCCGAGGTGAGTCTCGAGGATCTGCCCGACGTTCATCCGGCTCGGGACGCCGAGCGGGTTCAGCACGATGTCGATCATCGTGCCGTCCTCGAGGTACGGCATGTCCTCCACAGGGCAGATCTTGCTGATGACGCCCTTGTTACCGTGACGACCGGCCATCTTGTCGCCGACCTTCAGGTTCCGCTTGGTGGCGACGTAGACCTTGACCATCTCGAGCACGCCTGTCGGCAGCTCGTCGCCGCGGCTGAGGCGGTTCACGACCTTGTTCTTGTCGCGCTCCTTGTCCTCGATCTTCTCCTGGTAGGCGGCGACGATCGCGAGGGCCTTCTCACGCTTGGCGGCAGAGCTGTTGTTCTCCGCGGCTGCGACGCTCAAGAGGCGCACGCGGCGCAGCTCATCAAAGGTCGCGGTCGCGTCGACCTCGATCGGGCTCCCTGTGAGGTCGTCCATGACGTCTCCACCGAGGGCGCTCTTGACCTCTTCGAGCATCTTCTGCGTGTACTCACCGAGGGCGCGCAGGAACTCCTTCTCAGCCTGACGGATGACGCTCAGCGCCTTCTGGCGCTCGGCGTCCGTGAGGTTCACGCGGCGAGAGAACTTCTCGGCCTCGATCACGACCCCGCGGGTTCCGGGAGGCATGGTCAGGGAGGCGTTCTTCACGTCGACGCCCGCCTTTCCGAAGATCGCGTGGAGCAGCTTCTCCTCAGGGGTCAGCTCGCTCTTCGACTTGGGCGCGACCTTGCCGACGAGGATGTCCCCCGCCTCGACGAAGGTGCCGACGTTCACGATGCCTGACTCGTCGAGGTTCGCGAGGGCGTTCTCCCCCACGTTCGGGATGTCCCGAGTGAACTCTTCCTTACCGAGCTTGGTCTCGCGGATCTCGACCTCGTACTCCTCGATGTGGAGCGAGGTGAAGACGTCATCCCTCACCAGGCGATCGGAGAGCAGGATGGCATCCTCATAGTTGAAGCCGTCCCAGGTCATGAAGGCCACGACGAGGTTCTTGCCCAGGGCGAGGCTGCCGTCCTTGGTGGAGGCGCCGTCCGCGAGGAGCTGTCCCTTCTCGACCGTGTCTCCTTCGGAGACCTTCGGGCGATGGTTCTGCGCGGTGCGGTCATTCAGCCCACGGAACTTCGTGAGCTCGTAGTTCTCACCGTCGACGACGATCGTGGTGGAGTCCACGTACTCGACCGTGCCGCCCTCTTTTGCGTAGAGCGGGAGGCTCGAGTTGCGCGCGACGACCGGCTCCATCCCGGTACCCACGTAGGGCGGGTCGGGGATGAGCAGCGGGACCGCCTGCCTCATCATGTTCGAGCCCATGAGCGCCCGGTTGGCGTCGTCGTGCTCGAGGAAAGGGATGAGGGAGGCCGAGACGCCGACGATCTGGTTCGGCGCGACGTCGACGAGATCCACCTCTTCGGGCGGGACCTCGATGTTGTCGCCGTCCCTGCGGGCGAGGACGCGCTTGTTCTGGATCTTGCCCTTCTTGTCGACGGTGACGTCGGCGGGCGCCATGACCTTGCCGAGCTCTTCGTCGGCGCGCAGGTACACCACCTCGTCGGTGAGCTTCCCGCGCTTGACAATCCGGAAGGGAGTGGAGAGGAAGCCGTAGTCATCAAGCTTCGCGTGCAGCGCGAGGCTCGAGATGAGGCCGATGTTCGAGCCCTCGGGCGTCTCGATCGGGCAGAGGCGACCGTAGTGCGAGAGGTGCACGTCGCGGACCTCGAAGCTGGCGCGCTTTCGGTTGAGACCGCCCGGGCCGAGCGCCGAGAGGCGCCGCTCGTGGGTCAACTGGGAGAGCGGGTTGGCTTGGTCGACGACCTGGCTCAGCTCGCTGCGGCCGAAGAAGTAGTCGACCGCGCTCGAGAAGGTCTTGGAGTTGATGAGAGTCCGCGGCGAGACGGTCTCAGGGTTCTCCAAGTTCATCCGCTCCTGAGCGGTGCGGCGGAGCTTCAAGAGGCCCTTGCGGAACTCCTCTGAGGCGAGCTCGGCGATCGAGCGGACCCGGCGGTTGCCGAGGTTGTCGATGTCGTCCGTGTCCTTGCCCGGCACACCGGCCCGAAGATCCACGAGGTACTTGATGGAGTTGACGATGTCCGCCGGCTGGAGCACCTGGATGTCCTCAGGGATGTCCTGATCGAACTTGCGGTTCAGGCGGAAGCGGCCGACGCGACCGAGGCGATAGCGCTGGTCATCGAAGAACTTCTCGTGGAAGAGCTCGCGGGCCTTCTCGATCTGCACCGGGTTGCCCGGGCGGAGGCGGCCGTAGATCTTCAACAGAGCCTCTTCGTGCGTGTTGGTGGGGTCATCACGCAGGGTGTTCAAGATCAGCATGTCGAGGTCGTCGGGGTCACCGTCGATGATCTCGATCTCTGCGAGGTCAGACTCCGCGATCTCGAGCGCCGCGGTCTCACCGATGAGCTCGCCCGAGGGGACGAGGACCTCACCAGTCTTGAGGATGACGATCTCGCCGACCGCGTAGCGGTTGGTGATCTGCTTGGCGAAAGCGTTGGCTGACTTGGAGGGCGCCTTCTTGACGGTCTTGGTCTTGTAGAAGTGGCGCAGGATGTCGCGGTCAGAGCCGAGTTCCTCCTCGAGGGCGCGGACGAGCGTCACGGCTGAGAACTTGCCGGACTGGTCGATGCGGACCTGGAGGGCCTCCTTCTTCGTGACGTTCAGCTCGATCCAAGAGCCGCGCTCGGGGATGATCCAGCAGCTGTGGAGCCGGCGCGCGTCTGAGGGGCTGGCCTGGTCGTAGGAGAAGTCGACGCCAGGTGAGCGGTGCAGCTGACTCACGATGACGCGCTCGGAGCCGTTCACGATGAACTCCCCGCCGCCGATCATGATCGGGATCTCGCCGAGGTAGACCTCCTCTTCAGCGGGCTCCGGCTTGATCAGGCGCAGGCGCACCTTGAAGGGGTAGCCGTAGGTGAGGCGCAGCTTGCGGCACTCGTCGATCGTGTAGCGCGGGCGACCCAGCTCGTATCCGACGTACTCGAGGCACATCGTCTTGTCGTACGAGTAGATCGGGAAGACCTCCTTGAGGAGCGCCTGCAACCCTGCGTCGAGGCGGTTCCCTGCCGGTGTGTCTTTGGCCAGGAAGTTCTCCCAGGCCTGCGTCTGAATCTCCACCAAGTTGGGGAGGTCAACGATCTTGGGGAAACGTCCGAACTGAAGAACGTTGTCTGCTTTGGTAGTCGTCATGGTCAACTCACGAAGGCTGCGGGGCGTCCGAGATTCTCTGTTCCCGACGTTCCCGAGGTCCTGTTGAGGCTGGCTACGCGCTCGGTCTGAAAGAGGTGTCCCCGCGTGCGCGAGTCGGTGCAGAGCGCTCCCCCCTGAAAGGAGAGACCCTCTGCGCGAGCTCGCAAAAGGGACGAATCGGCAGACACCCTCGCCACGGTGTCCGCGCAGTACCCAGGCGCACTCTCACATTTACCCGCCTCGCTTGCAAGCGAGGAGGGGCTGTGGGACGCGGCCGAGGCCGAGGATGCTGACTCCAGCCGTCCGACTCCCACGCCCTGAATGGGGTGAGAGACCGTTCGGCTGGGCGCAGTGCCCTCTAGAGGTAGCAAGGTGCGGAGCGGGGCTCAGGCCAGTTCGACGGTCGCGCCAGCGCCTTCGAGCTGGGCCTTGATGGCCTCTGCTTCGTCCTTGGGGCAGCCTTCCTTGACTGCCTTGGGCGCGCTATCGACCAGCTCCTTGGCCTCTTTCAAGCCCAAGCCAGTGATCGCACGCACCTCTTTGATGACGCCGATCTTCTTGTCGCCTGCGGACTGCAGGACGACGTCGAAGTCGGTCTTCTCCTCAGCGGCGTCGCCGCCACCACCGCCCGGAGCCGCCGCAACGGCCACGGGAGCAGCTGCGCTGACGCCCCACTTGTCTTCGAGGTGCTTGACCAGTTGAGAGGCCTGCAAAAGGGTCAGCTCATCCAGCTGGCCAGCAAGTTTCTCGAGGTCCTTGTCGAGCTCGACGACGTTTGTCTCTTCGGACATGTTCTCAGTCTCCTAGTAATTGTCGTTCCCTTATGGAACAGGGGGTTTCTTGTGAATCTTGGTACGGCTCACGTGTCCTGGGAGTGGGCGTGAGCTCGATGAAATCGTCTGAGGATTACTCCTCCTCCGCAGGAGCTTCCTCTTCGGGCGTGTCTTCCTCTGCAGGAGCCTCCTCTTCAGCAGGCGCCTCCTCTTCGGCGGGCGCCTCCTCTGCAGGAGCTTCCTCAGCGGGGGCCTCTTCGGCAGGCGCATCAGCCGGAGCCGCTTCACCTGAGAAGCCGCCTTGGTCGGCGTTCGCTTGTATGACTCGTGCCATCCCACCCGGGACACCAGCGAGGATCTGAACCAGACCGCGCGCAGAGCCGCTCAAGGCGCTCAGGAGCATCGCACGCAAGGTGTCCTTGTCGGGGATGTCCGCGAGCGCTGTCGCCTCGGCATCTCCGAGGAAGCGGCCTTCGAAGACGCCACCCTTGATGGTGACCTTGCCGGCCTTCTTGACCTCTTTCTCGGTGAAGACCTTGGCCGCACCGATGGTGGCCTCGGCGTCACCCCATGCGATAGCGGTGTTGCCGATGAAAAGCTCGTCTGCGACCTCAAAGCCTTGTTCGGCCATGACTCGCTTGCAGAGCTTGTTCCGAACCATGCGGAACTCAACGCCCTTCTCGGCGAGGTTGTTGCGGATCTCTGAGTCCTCTTTGACGGTCAAGCCAGCGTAGTTCACCAGCACCGCGCCCTCAGACTCTTCGAAGTTCTTCTCCAGGTCCTTGACCAGGAGCTCTGTGATGACGTTCGGCATGACTACTCTCCGTACGAGACCCGAAGGCCCGGTCCCATCGTGGTGCTGAGGCTGACCTTCTTGAGGTACGCACCCTTCACAGCGGCGGGGCGCATGCTCGAGACGTGGTCCAGGAAGGTCGTGAGGTTCTCTGAGAGCGCCTCTGAAGAGAAGGACGCGCGCCCAACAGGGGCGTGGATGTTTCCGCCAGCGTCGGTCCGGAACTCGACCTTGCCGGCCTTGAACTCGTTGACCGCTGCCGCGACATCAGGCGTCACGGTGCCCGACTTGGGGCTCGGCATCTTGCCCTGGGGTCCGAGGGCGCGCCCGAGCTTGCCAACGTGCTTCATCATGTCCGGTGAGGCGATGACTATGTCGAAGTCCATCCAGCCACCGTCGATCTTCGCGGCCAGTTCATCCGAGCCGACCTCATCGGCGCCAGCGGCCTTGGCCGCTTCCGCCTTGTCGCCTTCTGCGAAGACGACGACCTTGACGTCCTTACCCAAGCCGTTGGGCAGGGAGACCGCGCCACGGATCAACTGATCCGTCTTACGCGGGTCGATGCCGAGTCGAATGACGACCTCTACGGCCTCATCGAACTTCGCCTTCGGGAGCTCTTTCAACAGGTCGATGGCGTCGCCGACCTCATAGACCTTCTCTCTGTCTACGAGTCCGACCGCCTCTTGATATCTCTTGCTGCGCTTCACCATCGTGTTCAGTCCTTCACCTACTCCACGCCCTCGACGACGATACCCATCGATCGGGCTGTTCCTGCGATGATCCGTACGGCGTGATCCATGTCCCGCGCGTTCAGGTCCGCCTTCTTGAGTTCTACGATCTCCTCGACTTGAGCTCTCGTCACGTTGCCGACGAACTCCGTCCCGACCTCCCCAGCGCCCTTGTCCACCCCTGCTGCCTTGAGCAGGAGGACCGAGGCCGGCGGCGACTTCATGATGAAGTCGAACGAGCGGTCCTTGTAGATCGAGATCTCCACGGGGATGATCATCCCCATCTGGTCTCGCGTGCGGTCGTTGAATTGCTTGACGAACTCCGCGATGTTCGCGCCGTGCGCACCGAGCGCAGGCCCGATCGGCGGAGCGGGGGTCGCCTGCCCAGCGGGGCAGTGCAACTTCACCAATGCCATGACTTCTTTGGCCATCTAGATCGACTCCACTTCCCAGTATTCGAGTTCGACTGGGGTCGGCCGGCCAAAGATCGTGACGATCACCTTGACCATGCCTTTCTCCGGGTTGACATCTTCAACAGAGCCATCGAAACCATCGAAGGCCCCTGACTTAATCTTGACGAGATCGCCCTTGTTCAGGCCTATCGAGACCTTGGGCTGCGCCTCCGTTTCAGACATCCTCGAGAGGATCCCTGTCACCTCGGCGTCCGTCAGCGGGGTCGGCTCTCCACGACTTCCGAGGAACTCGCGCAGATCCGCTACCTGCCTGAGGGTGCTGCGGATCTGCTGCACCTTCGGGTCATCCGGGTTGTCGAGGTCCGCTTGGACCATGAGGTAACCCGGATAGAGCTTCTTGTTCTTAGTCACCTTCTGTCCCTTCTTGTTGAGGTCTGCGACCTTCTCGAAGGGGACGATGACCTGCGGGACCACCTCTTGCAGGCCCGCGATCTTGAGACGGGTGATCGCGTTGCGCGCGATGCTGTCCTCTCGGCCTGACTGGCAGCGGACGAAATACCACTTGATCGCCATCTTCTTATGCCCTCCTTAGAACACCCACGCGGTCGTGATGCGTCCTAGGGCCCAGTCAAAGGCCGCCAGGATGGTCATCAGAATCAGGACGGTCATGATCACCGTGATAGAGCCCGACATCGTCTCCGACAGAGTGGGCCAGGTGACCTTCTTCATCTCGGACTCCGTGTCGATCAGCGTGTCAGCCTGCTTCGGACGCTCTAACCAGCGGTAGAAGAGGAAGATGCCGAGCGCGAAGAGCGACGTGACGATCAAGAACGCGGGCGAGAGGTCCATCCCAAGGATCGGCAGCCTGATGCCTCCGATCGGCTGGGCGAGGGAACCACCGAAGCTCGCGGTGAGCTCACGTTGGAGCGAGACGCACCCATAGAACAGGAAGATGGTGCCCGACCAGAAGGCGGTCATACGCGCCATTCGTCCTTGGTCTTTTCTGTAGGCCATCGGTCTTGGTTCCTGGTGTGTGGTTAGAGACAGCTCGTGCGCGTTGCGCTAGAGCTTCTTTTCCTTGTGGAGGGTGTGCTCACGACAGAACTTGCACCACTTCTTCTTCTCGAGCTTGTATGTCGCCTTCAGACGCTTGTGCGTCGTGTAGTTGCGGTTCGAACAAGCCGAGCAGACGAGGAATACGTAGCGTTCCTTGATCTTCACTTGAGGAGCTCCGTTTGGGTGGTGGTTGGTCGGACGCGCTCCGGCTCAGGTCTTCCGAGCCGGGAGCGTCGGGGGGCGCGCTCGCGCGCCCCCCGGGCGTCCCTGAATGCACTACTCGACGATCTTGGTCACGACGCCAGCGCCGACGGTCCGTCCACCCTCGCGGATGGCGAAGCGGAGCTGCTCGTCCATGGCCACGGGGGTCCCGAGCTCAACAGACATGGTGACGTTGTCACCAGGCATGCACATCTCTGCGCCACCGGTGAGCGTCGCCGCGCCCGTCACGTCCGTGGTACGGAAGTAGAACTGGGGGCGATAGCCAGAAACGAACGGGGTGTGGCGTCCGCCCTCGTCTTTCGACAGGACGTAGACCTCAGCCTCGAACTTGGTGTGGGGGGCGATGCTCTTCGGCTTGGCGAGGACCATGCCGCGGACGAGCTTCTCTTTGTCTACGCCACGCAGAAGCACGCCGACGTTCTCGCCAGCCTGCCCCTCGTCGAGCTCCTTCTGGAACATCTCAACGCCGGTGCAGGTGGTGGTGTCGATCTCTTCTTGCATGCCGACGATCTCGAGGGGGTCACCCACGTTGACGATGCCACGCTCGATCCGGCCAGTACCGACAGTACCGCGGCCTTTGATCGAGAAGACGTCCTCAACGGGCATCAGGAAGGGCTTGTCGACGTCACGCTCGGGGAGCGGGATGAATGAGTCGATCGCTTCCATGAGCTCGTCGATGCACTTGAACGCGTCATCGTCGGCGGGCTTGCCTTCGCCGAGAGCGTTCTCAGCGCCGAGGGCAGAGCCGCGGATGATCGGGGTGTCGTCGCCGGGGAAGTCGTACTTGCTGAGGAGCTCACGGATCTCCATCTCGACCAGGTCGAGGAGCTCATCGTCATCGACTTGGTCGACTTTGTTCATGAACACCACGATGGCGGGGACGTTGACCTGACGGGCGAGCAGGATGTGCTCGCGAGTCTGGGGCATCGGGCCGTCAGCAGCGGAGACCACGAGGACCGCGCCGTCCATCTGGGCGGCACCGGTGATCATGTTCTTCACGTAGTCGGCGTGTCCCGGGCAGTCGACGTGCGCGTAGTGGCGGTTTTCAGTCTCGTACTCGACGTGCGCAGTCGAGATCGTGATGCCACGTTCCTTCTCCTCGGGCGCCTTGTCGATCTCATCGAAGGCCATGGCCTTCGCCAGGCCGCGGTTGGCCTGGTGGCGACAAATCGCTGAAGTGAGGGTGGTCTTCCCGTGGTCGACGTGACCGATGGTTCCGACGTTGGCGTGTGGCTTGTTCCTTTCGAACTTTTCCTTGGCCATTTCTAAGGTCTCTCGCTTGAGTTGGGTTACGACGCGTCCTGGAGAGGACTTGTCGAGGATTGGTGATGAAGTTGTTAGTTGGACTGGCTGAGGCGCCCGTCAGACGAGCGACCCCTCGATCCCCGACCGCAGGGCGATCGGGGCAGGCTGAGTTGAGAACGCTCGAAAGTTGAGGCGTTGGAGCTGCTGACGGGACTTGAACCCGTGACCTCTTCCTTACCAAGGAAGTGCTCTACCACTGAGCTACAGCAGCAGGCTCCTCGCTCGGTCAGAGAGGACAAGCTCGTCCAATCTGAGGCCGCCTGGAGGAGGCGTTCTCTTTCACACGGAGGCGCGGTCTCGACGTCGTGGAGCGGGCGATGGGAATCGAACCCACGTGTACAGCTTGGAAGGCTGTCGTTCTACCATTGAACTACGCCCGCTTGGGGTGGGTTCTAGATGGCGGTCGACGCCGCTTAGGCGTCGCATCCACGAACTCTTGATCCTCACTCTGGGAGTGACGATCTGACGTCGTCTTGGCGGGACTTGTCCAGCGCC
>JAKVCE010000330.1 GCA_022447405.1 Planctomycetota bacterium
GTCTTCGCAGGTTGAGCTGCCCTGAGGTAGTCCTGGACGGACATCAGGAAGGAGTGCTCTAGCGAGCCCGCATTGAACGCGATGCGCTCGTTCTCTGGGATCTGGGAGTCTAGGTGGAGGCTGAAGGGGAGTAGCGGTTCACCGAAGGGCGGGACGCTCCCGGGGACGAGCCCGGTGAGCTCCAGGAGCTCATCAGCGCTGGCGAAGCGGGTGCGGCGTGCGCCGAGCTCGTCTCGGATCGCGCGCGAGTTGAGGCGGCGATCAGCGGGCAGGACGAAGAGGCCGAAGTCGTCATCGACCTTGAGCAAGAGAGCCTTCCCCCCGTTGGAGAGCGGCTCCCCGCGCGCCGCTGCGCTCTCTTCGGAGGTGCGCGTAGGTCCGTGCTGCACCTCTTCGAAGGGGACGCCCTCCTCATTCAGCCACGCGCGCAGGCGCGAGAGGATCGGGCGCTCCTCGTCGCTCACTCCGTCTTGTCCCAATTCCTTCTCTTGTTCTTGTTCCACCAGCGCTGCCAATTGTTGGGGCTGCCGGCGTTGGCCCCGGAGAGCTTGGTCATGCTGCGCTGGCAGGGGCCTTGGACGCGGCGCCAGCGGTCTGAGCTCGTCATCCCGTTGGGGTCTGACTGGTGGTCCGCCTGCGCGCTCATGAGGAGCTTCAAGAGGTCCTCAAAGATGGCTTTGCGCTTCTTGTGGTCGAGGTTGGTGAACTGACCGAGGGCCTCGGCTGCGGCGGCTTGCACCTGGGGGTTGAACTCGTCGAGCTCCTTGGTGAGGGTCTTCACCGCCTTCTCGTCCTTCGTCTGGCCTAGTGCGGCGAGGATCGCGCTCCTCACCTCGTAGTCATCTTTGTGGTTCTTGTCCGTCACGAGGCGGATGAGAGAGGCCACGGACTCAGGCGCCATCTTGCCGAGTGCGCCCGCGCCAGCGAGGAAGAGCACCCGAATGCGTGCGCCATCGCGTGAGAAGGGGCGCTTCACCCGCATGGCGCGGGTGATCTCCGTGACGATCAGCTTCTTGTCAACGGGCCCTGAGCGTTTGAACTCCGCGCTGAGGCGCTCGATGATTTGGACGGCCTGAGCGTCCTCGTCTCCGCGCTTCTTGGTGTGCGCGAGGAGCTTCTTCGTGAGCTCCTTCACCTCGGGGCGCTTGTCCGGGATCTCTTCGTCTTGGAGTGTGTGAAGAGCAGGGGAGGGCTGAGCTCCCTCCACGACGGGCAGCGCGTGGGGGATCATCGAGAGGAGGAGTGCGATCATGATGAGAGGATACGATGCCGCGCTGTTCGCTGCGCGATGAGATCTCTTGGGAGCCGGCTAGCGTGCCACCCGCGGGGGCGTGGCCCGAGCAGCGCGCCATGCTGAGGTGACTAGGGGGTCGAGCGGCGCGGGGTCGGTGAGCTCGACCTGTAGGGGCGCACAGGCGGCGGTGATGCCTGGCATGCCGCCGACACGGAGAGCGCCGGGTAAGAAGTCAGGGTGCCTGGGGTCTTGGAGCTCCTTGAAGCTCCAGGAGCGGTTGGCGACCAGCGAGGTGAGCGCTCCTTCGGAGAGCGCGGCGGCGAGCACGGCCCACGGCCCCGCGCGGTCCAGCCCAGCGAGGTGGACGCTCTTCGCGCCTGGGAGCTCGCCCGCGAAGGCGACGGCTGTCAGGAGGTCGTGCGCTCGCTCAGCGACGAGCGCGCGGTTATAGCCCGTCGTGTAGCCCTCATACCCGCTGCGCGAGTCGTCAAACCGCGCGCCCTCCTCGGCGCCTACGCCGAGGCAGTCGATGAGGAGCAGGGCCTCCGTCGCGTCGGCGCGGGCCCTCTCCCTCATGTCTTCCCACGCTCCTGCGGTGAGATGTGTTCGCCAGGGTTCGGAGGAGGCGATGACGCGGACCGCGCCGCTCCAGACGCGCGGCTCAACGTAGAGCGCGGAGACGGCCTCCTCGGTCTCGGGACGAGCGAGGACGAGCGCCTGCGCGAGGCCTCCTTCGCATGTGACCTCGCGTCGGTCTCTCACCTCGACGTGCGGAGGGAGAGAGGTGTGGAGCATGGCTCGCAGGGTCGCGCTCACGTCTCGCTTCCATGCCGCCAAGCTCTCGCGGTCGCGGACCTCGCGGGAGCGGAGGGAGTCTTCTACCTGTCCTCTCCACCAGGCGAGCATCTGCGCGGCGTCTAACTCCTCGGGGCGGGGGTCGTCCGCGGTGTACACCGAGAGCTCAGCGGGAGCGAAGGGCTCAAAGGTCTGCTCTGGGATGGGCTCCCCCAGCTCTAGGTGCCGTGCCAAGACGGCATACATCTCGGCGCGGCCGACGGAGTTGTAGTTGTGCCCGAACTGTGGGTAGCACTTTGCGTGGATCGCGTCGGCGCGGTCATAGAGGCCCCACACCTGCTTGAGCTCTGGGAGGCCGCGCTCCTCGATGTGGAGCGTCCAGTCATCTGCCCCGGTCATCCCGAGCGCGCGGGGCGCGATGAGGGCAGAGATCCCGATGTTGCTCGTCCCCACGCGCAGGTGAGGTGCGTTCTCGCACACGCAGCCGCCCTGCATCTCGGTGCCGACCATCACCGCTGGGAAGGCGACGCGGACCCTCTCGTCTAGGGCGCCCAGAATGAAGGACTGGGTGCCGCCGCCGCTCCCGCCGGTGACGCCGACGCGCGCGGGGTCGACGTCGTCGCGGCTCACGAGGTGGTCGACCAGCCGGATGGAGTTCCAGGTCTGGAGGCCGAGGTGGTTCACGCCGAAGCTCTGCGCCTCAAGCGAGGTGAGGTCGCTCGTGTGCGAGAGGGCGGTGGCGTCGGCGTAGCCGACCATGTCGTAGTGGATGACGAGGCAGCCCATGCGCGCGAGGTGGACGCAGCGCGCCTGCAAGTGATAGCGCGCCGCGACCGGGTCCACCTCACCGCCGCTTGAGAGCTCCTTCTCCACATGGTCAGCCCTGTCGGTGAAGCGCCCCTCGGGCCAGTGACCGTGGGGGCAGAGGACCGCGGGGAAGGGCCCGTCGCCCGTCGGTCGGTAGAGGTTCCCCGTGACCCAGTGCCCGGGGAGGCTCTCGATCCTGATGGCGGAGACGCTGTAGCCCTCTCGCTCAGCGATCAGGCGCTCGTGCGCCGGCGGCGTAGGGCGCGGCGGCATGA
>JAKVCE010000331.1 GCA_022447405.1 Planctomycetota bacterium
ATCACCGGCTTCCCCAACCTCGTCTCTTGGGCTCCGCATCCGAACCCGCCGCCGCTGGACTTCCCGCCCATGTGCGTCTCGCCCTTCCTGCTCACGCAGGAGCCGACCTCCGTCGACACCACCTTGCCTCCCCCGGCGGGGCCCGGTCTGCAGAACCTCTTGAACCCCGGGAACCCCTTCCCGGACAAGACGGACCCGACCGTGCCGGTCTTCAACGTGCCGCCGACGGGCCTCCTCGCCGAGCAGACGAACTCATTCTTCCAGGGACCGTCGCTGCCGGACACCGTGCAGAACTGCCTCCAGTACGGCATCCGCCAGCAGGTCGGCCACTTCCTCTACGTCCTGGACCGCAGCCTCAGCGAGGTCACGGTGTTGAACTCGAATCGGATGACGGTCATCGACCGGATCACCGTGCCGGACCCGACCTCCTTGGCGATGGGTACCAACCTGGACATCCTGGCGGTCTCGAGCCAAGGCACGGACTCAGTCTTCTTCATCGACACGGACCCGAGCTCGGCCACCTTCCACGAGGTGATCAAGATCACTCAGGTCGGCGAGAACCCGCGCGGTATCGCCTGGGAGCCCGGCAACGAGGACATCCTCGTCTGCAACGAGGGGAGCAACTCGGTGAGCATCATCTCCGCCTTCTCGCTGGAGGTGCGCAAGGAGCTCGTGGCCTTCCTGGACCGACCCTTCGAGCTGTGCATCACGCCGCGCCAGTCGAACTTCGGCCTCCTGCGGAACGTCTACTTCGCCTACATCCTCAACCGCTCTGGTGAGGTCGCGATCTTCGAGTCCGGCCCCAACGAGGTGAACGGCTGGGGTTATGACGATGTCATCGGCACCACGCCCTACACCTTCCAGAACCCCAAGACGATCCAGCCGGATTACTTGGACCTGCGCGGCGGCTTCTGGGTGCTGCACGAGGGACCTTACAACGTCCTGGATGAGAGCTTCGGTGATCCGGGTGAGCCCGCCGCGACGAACTGCGCGGTGGTCACTGGCACCACCGGTCAGCTGCCGCTGAACGTCTCCTCGCTCTCCATCCCGCAGTTCAGAGACATCGCCTTTGGGATCAAGGTGTCGCTTGGGACGGGGACCCTGTCTGGCGTCCCGGTGGACATCGCCTTCGACAACCTCCTGAACCTCGGCGGCGGGATCAACTTCTCGACCCCGTACAGCGCGGGTCAGCCCACGGTCGTGAACGGCAAGAGCCTCGTCCGCCCCGCGGCTCCCTTCTCCGTGGTCGGGTGCTCCTCGAGGTATGTGTTCTTCAGCGTGCCGAACTCGAGCAACTCAGACGGCGCGGTCGATGTGGTCTCTCTCACGAACTTCACGCGCTTCGACGTGAACCCCTACGAGGACGGGATCCAATCGATCCCTGTCGACGGGGTGAGGGTCATCGCGGACTACTTCCGACAGTAAAGCTGCCTCTGGAGGGGGGAGGTCCTCGCAGGATGCCTGAGCCGACCGAGGTTCGGTCGATGTTCTCGCGCATCGCGGGGATCTACGACCTCCTGAACAGGGTCCTCTCTCTGGGGATCGACCAGCGCTGGCGCAAGCTGACGGTCCAGCGAGCAGGCGAGCTCAAGGAGGCCCTCGTCGTGGACGCATGCTGCGGCACTGGAGACCTCTCCGTAGAGTTCGCCCGCCACGGCGCGCAGGTCATCGGCGTGGACTTCACCCGGGAGATGGTCTCCAGGGCGCCGAAGAAGCTGGACGGGACGAACTCCTCCGCGGCCTTTGTGCACGGGGACGCGCTCAGCCTCCCTCTGCCTGACGACGCTTGCGACGTGGCGAGCGTGGCCTTCGGGATCCGCAACGTCGCTGACCCTGACGCTGGCTTGCGTGAGCTCAGGCGCGTCCTGCGCCCAGAGGGGCGAGTCCTCGTCTTGGAGTTCACCACGCCGCCAGGGCGCGTCTTAGGCGGGCTGTACAGGCTCTACTTCACGAAGGTCTTGCCGCTCATCGGGCGGCTGCTCTCGCGAGACAAGGAGGCCTACGATTACCTCCCTCGAACGGTCTTGGCTTGGCCCCAGCCCGCTGAGTTCCAACGTCAGATGGAGCAGGCTGGCTTCATGGCCTGCGGGTATCAGCTCCTCACGGGCGGGATCGCCTGCCTCCACTGGGGTGAGGCGCCCGCCTGAGGATGAGCGAGGCGCAGGGAGCAGAGCAGAGGGAGCGCGAGTCAGGGCTGGCCGCTGGGCTCTTCGGGATGCTGCCGCTCCTCTTCCTCTATGAGGTCGCGCAGCGCTCGGGGCTCTCATGGCGGAACTCTTCGGAGCGCCTCGCCACGCAGCTCTTGGGGCTCTTCGGCCCCTGGGAAGACGCCGCGCGCCTGACAGCGCTCCTCATCGTAGGCGCGGTCGTGGTCGCGCTCTGCGTGAGGGATGAGCTGCCGTTGGTCCCGCTCGTCGGCAGACAGCTCTTGCACGGCGCGCTCTGGGCGATGTTGCTCGGCCCGATCCTCGTGTTCAGCCTGCACCTCTTGGACTTCAAGTTGGCGGTCCGATCGAGCGGCGCGTCCCCTGACGGGCTGGAGGTCCTGGGGGCTGTCTCTGGGGCTGCGTGGGAGGAGCTGGTGTTTCGGGTCTTCGCCTACGGGGTTCTCTTCCTCGCCGCGAGGCGGCTCGCGCTCTTCGCGGGGCAGGGGGAGCGCGGGGCGCGTTGGACCGCTGAGGCGGTCGGTCTCCTAGGCTCCTCCGCGCTCTTCGCAGCCTTCCACCTCGAGCTCTTCAGCGGCTGGCTAGGCAAGGGTGGGGAGGAGTTCAGGGCTGCCGCCTTCACCTTTCGCTTCCTTGCGGGCATCCTCTTAGGGGTCCTCTTCCGCTGGCGAGGGCCCGCGGTCTCCTCCTGGAGTCACGGGCTCTTCAACCTGAGCCTCGCAGTCGGCGTGGCACCAGGAGTGTTGGTCAGATGAGGGCTGAGGACTGATATGGGACGCTTCTTCGTTGGAGTCACAGGCGCCTCCGGGCACGCCTACACCGAGGCCCTCGTGCGAGGTCTCGTCACGGGTGGTCATGGGGTCGACCTCTGCCTCACGCGCGCTGGCGCGCTGGTGCTCCGCCACGAGCTAGGGGTCGAGGCTGGCGAGCGCGGCGAGCTC
>JAKVCE010000332.1 GCA_022447405.1 Planctomycetota bacterium
CGTTTAAGTCGTCGACAACAGCGTGCCTTCCATGAGCGCCGTTCTCTCCAGTATGCTCAAAGACGATCTGTGAGTGTGGGTTACATTCGTCGGGGCGACCGTCGAGATTCCGGTCGAAGCTCGTGCCATTGGCAATGTCAGTGGTGTCTGCGGTCCCATTGCCATTGCAGTCTTCTTCCCAGCTGTAGGGGCCTCCTCCCCCGCAACTGTCGAGGATTCCGTCCGAGTTTGAGTCAAGCGATGGGTCGAGGGCGATCTCGACGATGTCCGGGGTCTGGTTCCCGTCGCAATCGACGGAACTGCACTCGTAGAGAGCAGAGATAGTCTGTGATTGGTCAGAGTCACCCCAGTTCCCACTTGGGCCTGAGTTGATCTCAGCGTAATCCTCCCCGTTGATGTCGTTGGGTTCAGAGCTGTCCCAGTTCGAATAGGAGAGCGATTGACCGTTCACCCATCTCCAGCCGCCACCGGGCTCAGAGTAAGAGGGGTGGCTTGGGTCCTGGAAGAGCCCGATCCATAAAGGGACCGAGGCGGAGAACTGGCTGAAGACCCAGTCTTGTTCTGATTGGTCTTCGATGATGGCCAGGCTGCCTCCGAGGCTGCTGGAGATCTGTTCATGTTCTCCCCAAGACCTAGATTGTGCGGCGACGGCAAACCACTGGCCGGTGTTCGGTCTCTCTATCCAAGTGAGTTCACAGGCGTCGAGAACTCCATTCGCGTTCGTGTCCTGGCCGGAACCCGTCGCCAGCTCGAACACATCGGGCAGGCCATTTCCGTCGCAGTCAGTGGAGATAATCTCGGCGATGCCAGAGTTGATGACGTCACCTTGTTCGTCGTTCCAGCCGTCGTCTCTGAACTGTGCGAAGTCTTCGGCGCCTGCATCGTCGTCCGGGGTGTTAAGTACCCATGCAGTGAACGTGACGGGTTCACCGCTCACCCATTTCCAAGCGCCACCCGGTTCGGAATAGCTGGCGTCCGTGGTGTCCTGGTACAAACCGATCCAAGGCCATGTGATCGAATCTAAGTCCGGCTGGTTCATCAGCCAGTCTTGCTCCTCCTGACTTCGAATCGTCACGAGGTTCCCGCCCCAAGAGACGGCGATATCTTGGCTAACCTGCCATCCCGCCTGGGCGTTCCCGTCAACGGTGCGGCGATACCAATGGTCGGTCCCAGGCCTATGGTGCCAAGGGCCTTGAGCGCTCGCGGGGGTGATGAATGAGAGGAGAGAGAGCGCGGCGAGACCGTTGAAAATCGTTTTCATCATTTGCGGTGATGGTGATGTTGATCAGGAAGAGAGTCGATTCACCCGCCCTAAAGGAAACGGGCTGTCGCTTGTGCGGAAGAGGTCCCATTAAGGCTCAAATGGGACATTCGTGGGGCTTTTTCTTAGAGACCTGGTAGGTAGGCCTCGAGGAGGCACCTTTATTGGAGCGCGCGGAGCAGCGAGGGCTCCTCGTCCTTTCCGGCGCCCTCTTGGGCGGCGCGGTAGGCGAGGAGAGTCGACTTGGCGCACTCGGCCCAGGTGAACTTGCGGGCGCGCTGGCGGCCGACGACGGAGAAGCTCTCGGCGAGGTCGGGCTCGGTGAGGAGGCGGCGGGTGGCCTCGAAGATGCGCTCGGAGTCGGTGGGCTCGACGAGGAAGGCCGCGTCGCCGCAGACCTCCGGGAGGCTCGTGACGGCGGAGGAGACGACGGGCGTCCCGCAAGCCATGGCCTCCAAGGGCGGCAGGCCGAAGCCCTCGTTGAGGCTCGCGAAGAGGAAGGCCGTGGCTTGGGAGTAGAGCTTCGGGAGCTCCTCGTCCGGGACGCTCTCGCGCCACTCGACGCGGTCGCGCGCGGGAGAGTTCGCGAGGGCCTCGCGGAAGAGCTCTGCGCCGTGACCCGGTGGGCCGGCGATGATCCAGCGGTGGGGGAGGCCCTCCTTCACGATCATCTCGAAGGCCTCGAGCATGCGCAGGTGGTTCTTGCGCGCGTCGACGCGACTCACCGTGAAGATGTACGGGTCGCGGGGCTCGCCGAAGCCCTCCGGCGGGAGGTCGCGGGCGATGTGGTCGCAGCCCAAGTGCGTGACCGTGACCTTCGAGGGGTGCGCGCCGAGCGCCATCACGAGCTCCGCGCCGACGTACTCTGAGGGGACGAGGATGCGCTCCGAACACTCGACGAGCTCCTTCGCCTTCGCCGTCATGTGCGCCGCCGCCTCAGGCGCGAGGTAGCCCGCGTCCAAGGTGTAGATCGCGTCGAAGATCGTGGAGACCTGCACCGCTTGGCGCACCTCGAGCCGGTGCGGGAGGATGTGGTGGAACACCTCGCAGCCGCCAACGAGGTCGTCCACGCCCTTCTTCAAGAGGCGCAACAAGCCAGGCGTGTAGCGCGCCGGGAAGCGCAGGCGACAGAGCTCGGCGCGCGAGCCCTTGATCCCGAGCTCCTCCTGGGAGTACCTCGCCCCCGTCAGGGTGTAGCCGAAGAGGCCGAGGTGCTCGTCGAAGCCCATCTCCACCATCGCGTGCACGAGCTCGCGCACGTAGCGTCCGATGCCCTCGGAGTTGATGAGGGCTGAGCGATAGTCGATTCCGATCCTCATGGGCTAGAGAGCGAGAGGGTATCCGACCTCGCCTCCTTACGGGAGACGCTCAGCCGATCACTCACCGCGTTGGATCGCATCGAAGAGGCCCTCGAGCGGGAGTTGCGCAGAGAGGGCCGCGCCCAGGAGGAAGAGGAGCGCCGCGCCGAAGACGCAGGTGAGGGCTGGCGTCGCTCGCAAGGGGACGCCGCAGCGGGTGAGGGCGAGCCTGGCCCAGCCTGCGACGAAGAGCTCGGTGCAGGCTCGCGCGATCGCCGCGCCCTCGATGCCACGGGTGGGGAGGAGCCAGAGGTTCAAGCCTAGGTCTACGACGAGCGCAGCGACCGCGACCCCGAAGACGAGCTTCGTCTTTCCGCAGGCGACGAGGCTCGTCATCTGCAGCGCGCCGAAGTGGATCGCGACGCAAGAGAGGAGCATCCAGCGCATCGCGCCCGCTGCCGCAGTGAACTCCGGACCGAAGATCCCGAGGACCTCACTGCACCAGGGGAAGGCGAGCCCGCACCCGAGGCCTGCGCCA
>JAKVCE010000333.1 GCA_022447405.1 Planctomycetota bacterium
CCGATGCGCTTGCCGATCACCTCGACAGGGAGGCGGGTCCCCTCGAGGTGGAAGACCGCGCCCCGCAGCAGCGCTCCCGAGGAGACCAGGATGTCCGGGACGTAGAGGATGCCGCGCTCGTGCAGGTCATCGCCTGAGTCCAGCCGCGCGAGCACGTTGTTCGCCGCGCCCGCGATCACCCGGCAGCGCAAGCGCGCGAGGGTGATGTCGTGCAAGATCCCGCCCAGCGCGCAAGGCGCGAAGATGTCGCAGGGCTCGTCAAACTCGGCGCGTGGGTTCACCAGCTCGAGCTCGAGCTCCCGAGCGAGCTCGAGGGCGCGCTCCTCCCTGACCTCGGAGGCGATGACCCGCGCGCCGGCCTCCCTGAGCTTGCGCGCGACGCGACCGCCGACCTCTCCGAGGCCTTGGACGACCACCCGCCGCGCAGGCCAGTCCTCCTCACCATCCAAGAAGCGCAGGGCCTCACCCATGCCTTGGAAGACGCCTTCGGCGGTCGACTCGGAGAGCTCCATCGGGCCGTCCTCTCCGGGGCGTGTGACGCGCTCTGTCTTGCGCGCGATCCAGCCGAGCTCGCGCTCGCCTGTGCCGATGTCCGGCCCCGTGTAGTACGAGCCCCCCTGCTCCTCCACCGCCCGACCGAGGGCCTCGTAAGCGCTCTCCCACTCCACCGCTGCGGAGTCCATGAGGCAGGCCTTCCCGCCGCCAGCGGGCAGCCCCAGCATGGCGCACTTCCACGTCATGGTGCGCGCGAGGCGCATGCAGTCTGCGAGGGCCTCGGCCTCGTCCCGATAGGTCCTGCGACGGACCCCCCCGAAGGCTGGCCCGGCGCTCGTGTCGTGGAGCACGATGAAGCCCCGCAGGCCCGAGGCGCGGTCCTGTAAGGCCACCACGCGCTCGAAGCCCTCCTGCGCCATCCGATCAAAGAGATTCCGTTCCATGCGTCACCTCCAGCCTCTCTCATGAGGCCAATTGAGGCCAGCCTTGATACGCAGCTTCCTGCTGAACCTGTGGGGTGAGAGCCGCAACTTTCGAGAACAGGGCCGCCTGAGGGGCTAAGCTCGGGCCCCGGGGAAGAAACGCCCCCACGCCTCGTCTGCTCTCATCGTGCACCAGCTCCGCCCCCTCCTCCTCTGCCTCTTCGCCGCCTGCGCCGCCCCCCCGGCGCAGCAGCCGGAGGCGCTCATCGATCCGAACGACATCGACCCGGCGGTCCTCAACCCCGGCTCGCCCGAGGAGGTGCCGCTGGGCAAGTTCTTGGCCGACATGGCCGCGTCCATCCAAGCCTGGTCCCACAAGACCTGGTCCGCCACCAGCAGCGCGGACATGCGCAAGCAGAACCTGCTCGAGCACCACATCACGCAGGAGGCGCGGAAGCGTCAAGAGGACCTCCTCTACTCCCTAGAGGCTGGGCCTCAGCGCAACCGGGTCATCGCGGCCGCCGCGCTCGGCTTCACGAGAGACCCCGAGGTCTTGAGCCCGCTCCTCGACGCCCTCGAGGACCCCGACCCGCGCTTGGTCGGGAACGCGCTGTTGGGCCTCACGATCCTGGAAGATCCGAACACGCCCACCGAGCGGATCGCCTCCATCCTGAAGTTCGACAAGGACCCCGAGCTGCGCTGGAGCGCCGCCTACTGCGCCCGCACCCTCGTCGAGCGCGGGGTCCGCGATGAGGGGCTCTTGGACGCCGCGCGCGCCGCGCTCCTCGACTCTGAGCCGGTCGTCCGCGCTCAGTGCTGCCTGCTCCTCGCGATCCACGGTGACGCGGACTCCTTCGACGCCATGGAGGCCCTCATCCGCGACCCGGTCCCCCTCGTGTCAGCGGCCGCGATCGGCGCGGTGGGGATGCTGGGTGAGAAGGTCCCAGAGCGCCGCGGCGACTGCGCGCGCGCGCTCACGCGAGAGCTGAGCGCAGATGACTTGGAGCAGCGTCGACGGGCCCGTAAGAGCCTGGTCCGCTTGTCTGGTCGCGACTACGGAGACGACGTGGATCAGTGGCGCGGCTGGGTCTCGCGCCTCCCGTGAGGCAGATGCGCCGCGCACTTCACCTCGCTCTCCTCAGCCTCTGCTGCGGCTGCAGCGGAGAGGCGCCGCGGGAGAGCGACCCGGAGAGCCCGCAGGTGGAGGACCGCTCAGAGGAGCAGCCAGGCGGTGATTTAGACCTCATCCCGCCCCCGCGGAGGCGCCCCATCCTGGGGGTCTTCGGCTTCACAGCTCGCTCCAACCTCC
Source organism: Planctomycetota bacterium (assembly GCA_022447405.1). Classification (GTDB taxonomy): domain Bacteria; phylum Planctomycetota; class UBA1135; order UBA1135; genus JAKVCE01. The sequence goes on from JAKVCE010000333.1 coordinate 2,227, forward strand.
GCTTCGACGCGATGCCCGACGCGCCGCATCAGCTCTCTGCGACCTACGCCTTCCCGGACCGGGCGCGCTGGTACATCGAGCCAGCCGGCGCCCAACGAGGACAACGCTCCGTCCGTTACCGAAGCGGTCCCCAAGCTTGGGAGCTCGCCCCCGGCGCGAGCCAGGCGGTGCAATACGAAGGAGATCAGGCGACCCAGGCGCTCCTCCAATTGGAGCTTCGCCGCGCCGCCTTGCTCTGGCCTCACGGCTTGGACTGGGGCGTGAGCGAAGGGGAGAGCGGAGCGGTCCACACCGCCCAAGTCCCGACAGGGGGGTCGCTCAAGGCGCGCGCCCTCGATACAGGCGCGCCGCCCTCCACCTTCTCCAGCGCGCTCCCAGATGGGAGCCCCTTCGAAGAGCTCCGCGAGGTGGAGTGGACAGATGGTCCCTTTGGACCACGCCCTCTGAGCTGGCGGCTCGTGAGCGGGGGCGCACCTGTCTGGTTTGAGCGCATTGAGAGCTTGGACACGCGGGTCCGCTTCGTTGACTCGCACTTCCTGCCGCCGCACCTGAGAGCGCTCCCCTCCGTCGGGGGAGCCTCCTCCATCCAGCTCGTCGAGGTGCCCGCGCGGCTGCGACAGAGGCGCGCGCTTCAAGCGAAGACATGGGAGGGAGCGCTCGAGGAGGCCAGGGAGCTCCTCGGGACGGCAAACCCGCCGAGCCCCACGGACAGAGTGGATCCGAGCCCTGTGTTCGAGCTCAGCAGAGATGGGCGCCCCGTCGCGGTGCTCATCCGCTTGATCTCTAGGACGGAAGAGGCGCCCGAGGGCTGGGAGCTCGCTCCTGGAGAGAGCGCCCTCTCCAGGCTCTCACCCGAGGGA
>JAKVCE010000334.1 GCA_022447405.1 Planctomycetota bacterium
TCCTCCCCGAGCGGCCTCGCGATGCTCAAGACTGCGAGCTCCTCCCCTGTGGCAGCGTCGCTGAGACGAGCTCGGAGGAGGTCGCCCCCGCCCTCAAGCGGCCCAAGCCGTCCCACCCGTCGAGAGAGGGCCCCTGGCGCGACGCCGTAATCCAAGGAGAGCTCCGACCCTCCCACCAAGCGCTCTCTGCCTGCGCCGTCCTCTGCGAAGAGCGCTACCTCCACGATCGGCGGCCAGCGCTCTCCGACCTGGCCAAGCCACAGCACGAGCTCCTCTCCCCGCAGCCCGAGGCGCGGCCCTGCGTCCTCTGCCCCGGGGCCTCGGGCCAAGAGCGACCAGAGCGGCGCCCAGACATCAGCTGCGGTGGCGAAGCCCGGCGCCCACCCATCCTCCAAGAGCGCGGGAAAGCATGCAGCCCAACCCTCGCCGACCCGGCCGACGCCAAAGAGCGGCAGATCCTCAGAGGTGCGCAGAAGCACCTCTGCCATAGGGCGCGCCTCCGTGCGGGCGATCCGCTGCACCTTGGGCCACTCCTCCCTGATCTCCCACGCCGAGGCGAGGGCGCGCAGGTCTTGCGAGCTGACCCCCTCATGCAAGCTCACGCCGACCGGCTCCCCCTCACGGACGCGCTCCCGGGCGACCTCTTGCCTGAAGAGATCGGCGAGCTCCCCGAGCTCATCGACCACGATGACCTCGACCTCGGGACCTGCGATCCAAGATAAGAGGTCCAAGTCGGCCTCAGCACCGATAGCGATCACTGAAAGCCGCGTTCGACTCTCGCGGAAGGACTCACGTACGGCTGCGGTGCGCTCAGGGATCTGAAATGCGTTGCGGTCCTTTCCATCTGACAGGAGGAGCACGAGCCCTGGCACGTCGCTCTCAGCCCGCGCCTCGGCGAGCTGCTCCAGTGACAAGAGGAGGTCAGTAGAGCCCCCGGGGACGCGCGCGTCGAAGAGCTCGCGCATACCCTGCACTCTCCCGCTCCTGCCGCTGCCGCCGATCGGGATGACCGGGCCGAGGGCGCCAGTGAAGAAGCGCATCTTGAGCGAGTCCGTCGGGAGCGTCGCGGGGACGAGCTCGCTGAGGGCATCGCGGACGCTCTCGAAGGGCGCACCGGACATGCTCCCCGAGCCGTCTACACAGAACACGACCTCTCGCTTGGGGACCTCGCCCATAGAGGGGACCAGAGGCAGCCAATCGCTCGCGGGGGCGCTCCCTTCCATACCGACCGGCCAATATTCAGAGAGCAAGCCCCAGCCTCCCAAGGCGAGCCACCCGCCGCCCTGCTCGAGGAAGGGGCCGAGCCACCGCTCCGGGAGCTCCGCCGTGGAGACGTCATAGCTCAAGAAGACGTCACGCCCCGGGAGTTTCTCCCCCACGTCACGCGGCTGGACCACCTCCCACTGCACCCCAGCGCTGCCAACGTCCGCCAACCAGGTCTCGAGCGCGGGGATTCGACCGGGCTCTGCCGTGGCGAGCCCGAGGCGCAGCTCACCAGCTCGCGTCGCTCCGCTGGCTCGATCGTTCTCACGCACAGGGTCTCCCGAAGAGAGGGCGCCATCTCCGGTCAGGCGCACGCTGGCGCTGACCTGAACCTCCCCATCCTGGCAGGGACCGAGGTCCATGGAGACAGACCACTCACCTCCGGCCTGCGGGAGGGCGAGAGCCTGCGTGAAGCTGCGCTCGCCGTCCGCGTCTCGGCAGCTGATGACGAGCTCGCCGCTGGCAGGACGATCACCAGGCTCAAAGGCGAGGTCGCACACCGCAGCCAGACGCTCACCGCTGGCGAGAGAGCTCGGGAGGCGTAAGCCGATCAACCCCAAGTCTGGCCAACGTGCAGCGCCGAGGCCGACCCGCTCGATCGAGACGCCAGCCCGCGCGAGCCGCGCGATGCGCGCGGCGGGATCAGCAGAGGTCCACTCGCCGTCTCCGATGAGGACGACGCGCCCCGGCAGGCGCGAGCTGTCCAAGAGCTCAATCTCTACAGAGCGGAGGGCCTGATCCAGCGCCGTCGCACCTCCGAAGGAGGCGTCGTCGACAGCGGGCTGCAGCCACCCGACCTCAGCGTCGAAGTCCATCTCCCTCAGGCGCAGGACGTCCCGCCCAAAGAGCACCACGGCGAGCTCCTCCCTCGCGGCCTCGGCGGCGCGCGCCTCAGCCCTGACCACCTCACGGACCCGCGCGCCCCAGCCTGGACGCCTGCGCGCCGCGCTCGCCGAGGCGTCCACCAGCACCGCCCGCAGCGCGGGACCGGGCTCCTCCCCAGGCACCCTCGGAAAGGCCAGCCACGCTCCCCAGACCAGGAGGCCGAAGCCCACCCAGGCGAAGAGGTCCCTAAGCCCTCGACTCATCCGCAAGTCTTGTCCGACAGGCTGAGACCCACGCGCCCAGCGCTCTGGATCCAGCCGCCCCCGAGGAGCCTGTCGCCCTCATAGAAGGCTGCGCCTTGGCCAGCAGCGACAGCGACCTGGGGTTCATCGAAGCGCACGTTGATCTCAGCATCGCTCACCTCAAGCTCGCAGCTCGCGGTGCGGCCGAGGTGACGCCACTGCACCTCGCAGCGGAAGGAGCCTGTCGCCGGGGGATCCCAGCCGATCCAGTTCGGCTCATCAACGAGCATGCTCTCGAAGCCCGCCTCAGCGAGGGTCCCCAAGACGACCCGACCGCTGTGCGGCGAGAGCTCCACGACGTAGAGGGGTTCGGCCCCCGCGACGCCGTGGCCCCGGCGCTGCCCGATCGTGAAGTGCTCAGTGCCCTCGTGGGTGCCGAGCACAGCCCCGCTCGTGTCCACGAGCTCGCCGGGGTGTAGCTCGACCTCTTCCTGCTTCAAGAGCTTTCGGTAGTCGTTCGACGGGATGAAGCAGACCTCTTGGCTGTCCGCCTTCTTGGCGGTCCGCAGCCCGGCCTCCTCAGCCTTCGCCCGGACCTCGCTCTTCTCCAAGCCGCCGAGCGGGAGTCGGGTGCGTGCCAGGTTCTCCTCGGCCACGCAGAAGAGCTGATAGGACTGATCCTTCTTCACATCCACGCCGCGGCGGACCACGGGGCGGCCGTCCACGAGCTCGAGCTGGG
>JAKVCE010000335.1 GCA_022447405.1 Planctomycetota bacterium
ATCTCTGCGCGGCAGCTTGTGACCCTCTTAGATGCCTGCGTAGGGCGCGGTGATGAGGGGGCGGCTGCTCTCATGCAATCTCTCGCGCTCGCTGGTGAGACTGGGACCTTGGAAGACAGGATGGGGGGTACGGGCGCTGCGGGGATGGTGCGGGCCAAGTCCGGGTTCATCAACGGCACCTCAGCCCTCTCCGGCGTCGCGATGACGGAGTCCGAGCGGTTCTTGCTGTTCAGCATCCTGGTGAACTACAAGCCGAAGGCCGGCCTGAACCGAGCAGTCTGGAAGCCGATGCAGGATTCAATCTGTGAGGCCATCGTCCATGGACCTTGACCTCGACGCCGCTCTGTCCGTTGCCCGAGACGCCGCGGCCGAGGCCGGCGATCTGCTCATGCGAGGTTATCGATCTCTCCCAGGTGGCGCAGTTCGATCAAAAGCCGTCGCCCGGGACTTGGTCACCGATCTGGACGTCGCGAGTGAGCGCCTCCTCGTTGAGAGGCTCCGTGCCGCCTTCCCTGGCCACGCATTTGAGGGCGAGGAGGAGGTCATAGACCCCCTCGACCTCGAGGGCCCGCGGTGGATCTTGGATCCGCTCGACGGGACGATCAACTTCGTTCATGGCCTCCCTGCTTTCGCCGTGAGCGTCGCCTTGTATCTAGACGAAGAGCCGCTGGTTGGCGTGATTCATGCGCCGCTGCTCTCGGAGACATTCTCGGCAGTTAAGGGCCGCGGCGCCCATGGCCCGAACGGGCCGATGCGGGTGCGGGATACCGACCGACTAGGCGACGCGCTGCTGGCGACGGGGTTCCCTTACGGAAGAAACGAGCTAGAGCATGACAACCTCGCGAACTTCAGCCGCTTCTTCTACGACGTCCGCGGGATGCGGCGGATGGGGTCCGCTGCGGTCGACCTCGCCTATCTCGCCGACGGTAGGTTTGATGGCTTCTGGGAGCTGCATCTTGGGCCGCACGACGTGGCCGCAGGAGCGTTGATCGTGCGTGAGTCTGGCGGCGTCGTCTCAGACGCTAGTGGTGGAGATGATTGGCTCCGTGGCGGGAGCATCGTTGCGGCTGGTGAGGCTTTGCATCCGTTGCTCCTCGAGCGCGTTGAGCACTGATTCTGGGGCAACGGAGAGGTCCCTGAAGGCTGTTTGGCTTGATACCATGAGGGGGCTCCCGTTCTGCTTCCAGCGTGGGATACATCAAACTAGCGGTCTTTTAGGCCTGCTCACCTCTGCTCATGTCAGCCCCCCTCGACCACATCCGGGTCCGTAAGGCCAGCCAGAACAACCTGGCAGATGTGAACGTCGACATCCCCAGGAACATGCTCGTTGGGGTCACGGGCGTCTCTGGTTCCGGAAAGTCCTCCTTGGCGTTTGACACACTCTTTCGGGAGGGACAGCGCAGGTTCCTTGAGACGCTGTCGGCTTACGCGAGGCAGTTCTTGGGCCGGATGGAGAAGCCTGACGTGGAGTCCATCGAAGGGCTCTCTCCTGCCATCGCCGTCGACCAGCGAGCCATCTCTAGGGGGGCGCGCTCCACCGTCGGCACTCTCACGGAGATCTTTGACCACATGAGGGTGCTCTATGCCCGAGCTGGTCGTGCCCATTGCCCTGAGTGCAAGCGCCCGGTTGCTTCTCGGACCCGAGAGGAGATCGTTCAGCAAGTGCTCTCTTCAAAGGCCGGGCAAGCTGTGACCATCCTCGCGCCTCTCGTGAGGGGACGGAAAGGGCACCATCGATCGGTCCTTGAGGACATGCGTCGGAGAGGCTTTGTCCGCGCGAGGATTGATGGTGAGGTCGTCCGCCTGGAAGAGGTCGAGGAGCTCTCTCGGTACAAGCTTCACGACATAGAGGTCGTGGTGGATCGGCTCAAGCCTGACCCGGGCAAGCCTGGGCGCATTCGGGAGGCTGTCGAGAGCGCGCTTGAGCTCGGGGAGGGCGAGCTCGCTGTCCTCAGCGGGGACGGCGTCCAGGCTCACTCTACGGAGCGCAGTTGTCCTGGATGTGGCCGTGACCTGCCACCTCTTGAGCCCAGGCTCTTCTCATTCAATTCGCCCCAAGGCTCGTGTGATGACTGTGGCGGCTTGGGCAGCGTTCGGCGCGCATCTGAGGCTGGCGTTGTCAGAGATCCCTCGCTCTCCATTCGAGAGGGCGCCCTCGCCGTGACGCGCGCCCGTGGCGGCGCGCTCCTATTCCCTAAGGCGGACTTCGGTTTCTTGGAGCAGGTCGCCGACTGGGGCGGGTTCAGCCTGGACACCCGCTGGAGTGAGCTAACGCCCGAAGCGCGGCAGATCATCTTGCATGGCGCTGGCGAAGAGCGCTTTGAGGACCATTCCTCATGGGAGGGCCGCATCTCTAGGGGGAAGGTCACGTATCGCCGGCGCTTCAAGGGCGTGATCCCTGCGCTGCTGCGTGGGCAGGACCACGGGCCGCACCAGAGGCTCGCGCGCAAGTTCCTGACGGAAGAGGTCTGCCTCAGCTGTGATGGCACCCGGCTCAGGCCCGAGGCGCTCTCGGTAAAGCTCGGAGGGGTCGGGATTCTGGAGCTCCTGAAGCTTCCCGTTGGAGAGCTCGGCCCCGCGCTGGACGGCCTCAGCTTGGACAAGCGCGAGGCGAGGATCGCTCGGGACCTCTTGACCGAGATTCGCCGCAGAGTTCGATTCCTCACCTCACTTGGCCTGAGCTACCTCAGCATGGACAGGGGCGCAGACACTTTGTCTGGCGGTGAGGCTCAGCGCATTCGATTGGCAGCACAGCTCGGGGCTGGCCTCAGCGGCGTGCTCTATGTCTTGGATGAGCCGTCCATCGGGCTGCACCCTCGTGACCAGAGGCGTCTTGTGGAGTCCCTCGAGGAGCTTCGTGATGGCGGAAATACGGTCGTCGTTGTTGAGCACGACGAGGCGACCTTGCGAGCTGCTGATTGGCTGATCGATGTGGGTCCTGGTGCGGGGCAGACCGGGGGCAAGATCTGCGCCGAGGGGCCGCCCAGTCAGGTCGCGACTGGTAGCGGTGAGACCGCGCGGCTCCTTCGAGGTGAGGTAGAGATCCCGCGACCTGAGGAGCCC
>JAKVCE010000336.1 GCA_022447405.1 Planctomycetota bacterium
CGCGGTCCGAGACCTGCTCGGACCTGTGGGCGCTGACATCGAGCTCGAGGGCGGCTTCGCATGGACGATCTATCTCTCCCCTCGGGACTATCACCGCATCCACTCACCTGAGACAGCCCGACTCACAGAGACAGCGCACCTCCCCGGCGCCCGCCACTCCGTCGCGCCGAAGGTCCTCGCGAGGCGTGAGGTGCTCTCGATCAACGAGCGCGTGGTGCTGCGCCTGGAGACGGAGCGCGGCCCGCTCCTCCTGGTGCTCGTGGGCGCGCTCAACGTGGGGCGCATCCGCGTGAAGGGCGTGCAGCCTGATCACACAGGCGCGCTCGATCCCCCGCTCGAGCGAGCGCGCGGCGCCGAGCTCGCCCGCTTCGAGATGGGCTCCACCATCGTGCTCATCAGTCCGCCCGGCGGACCGCGCTCCATCGAAGGGCTCGAGCTCGGCGACCCAGTCCGCCTCGGCCAAGCGATCGGGAGCTCCTCGACGTGAGCGTCTTCGACGAGAAGGCGGCGCGCCTCGCGCGGCTCTTCACCGCGATCTGTGTGGGTAAGTTTGACGTGGTCCGCGAGCTCCGCAGGGCGGCCCCCGAGGGCGAGCCCGACCGCGCTTGGCGTGAAGCGGTCTTACAGACTCACCTCTTCAGCGGCTTCCCGAGGCTCGTCCAGGCCTACGGGGTCTTCGAGGCTGAGGGCGGCCTCGGTGATCCTGAGCCCGGCGAATATGACTTAGACGCCGACACGGACGCCCGCGGCGCGGCGCTCTTCGACGCCATCTACTCAAGCGCCGCTCCGAAGATGCGCGAGCGCCTCAGCTCCTTCCGACCTGACTTCGCGACTTGGCTCATGGAGCACGCCTACGGTCACGTCCTCTCAAGGCCTGGCCTCGAGCCCGCGCTGCGTGAGCTCCTCTCCGTCTGCGTCCTCGCCGCCATGGACCAGCCGGCCCAGTTTGAGAGCCACGCTCGTGGAGCCCTGCGCTTCGGCGCGACCCAAGAGGACCTCTTGGCCACCCTGGACATCGCTCTAGAGTTGGCCCCTGACGCGCCCTACGGACGCAGTCGTGAGCTCGTCCTGGGCCTCACCTGAGGCCGCACGGCGTTCTAAATGGATAGGTAAAGCCTTTTTAAGCAAAGGCTTACGGCGATCTTAGCCCTCTGCATCCGGTTTCTCGTCCACTCCAGGGGTCACCGACTCACTTAGAGGGGAAGGCGAGAGCGCTCCGCTCTCCCACAAGTCTCGAAGACATCTATCCCCCTCCCTCAGTCATGAAGAATCCCACTCTCAGCTATCTGAAAACGCTCCGTCACGCGGCCACCGCGACCCTCGCCCTCGTGGCGATGGTCTCCTCGGCCTCCGCTCAGGGCATCACGCAAATCACCGAGATCGTCACCCTCCGCAGCGGCAATGACGCTGCTGGCTTGCCGCTCTCTTACGGCAGCGATGACGCCAACGTCACTCAGACCTCTACGAACGACCCTGTCCTCGCTGCTAGCGGCAGCCCCGCCAAGGTGATCGAGCATCACAGCGCCTGGACCCAGTACATCACTGATCCCGACGCACGCTGGATCCACTCCTCCCATAACGCAGGAGCTCACGACGGAACAGGCACGAACGCGAGCGATGTGCTCTATGCCCACAAGTTCGATCTCCCGGCCCTCATGCCGCAAGACGCCACCGTCACTGTTGAGATGATCTATGCAGCCGACGACAGGCTCGAGAGCATCGCCTTTGGCGACGCTGGTGGAATACTGGGTATCACGACGCCGCTCACAGCGGCGAGCTCCTACTCCAGCGAGAAGACGGTCACCATCTCGGACACCGCTCAGATGCTCGGCGTACAGGCGGGCGCGAACCTCCTCTTCGTCCAGCAGTTGGACACCGGCGGGAGCTACTCCGGAGTCATCTACTCGGTCAAGATCACTGTCCAGTACTGCCTCATCGAGACAGAGTTCCGCAGCGGTATGCGCTACAGCACCACCGCAGGCTGGCTGCCTTTCGGCGTCGGCTCCATCATGCCCAACATGAGGGCCGTCACCTTGCCGGAGGGCTACAGCCAAGCTGAACTCTCCAACGCCTTCACAGTCCTGGACGCGGGCAACGGCGGCGTCGCTGTCGCTGTCAACGCGAACGGTGCATGGAGCTCACTCAGTGCGCCCTCTGGCTGGATCAACTCAGCTATGCCCAGCATCGGTGGCCAACACCACAGGTCGGTGCTCTACGCCCTCGACTTCCAGCTGCCCGCTTCGCTGCCCCAAGGGTCTATCGCGACCTTGGACCTCGAGTGGGCCGTGGATGACCAGCTGACCCGCACCTTCATGAACGACATCGCGAACCCCTCTCTTGGGCTCGTCGCGAACGGCGTGGGGCCCAACAACTACAGCGCTCCCACAACCAGCGCGGTCGCTGGCACTGTCAGCAGCCTCAACCTTCAGCCCGGCGCGAACACGCTCTATCTCCTTCAAGATGACATCGTCAACCAGGTCTCTGGGATCAACTACATCGCCAGCTTGAAGGTCCAGTACCCCTGCGAAGGGATCCCGGATGTCGACTACGACACCTTCTGCGAGTGCGTCTCCGACTGGGGCCCCTGCAACAACCCTGGGCAGCCTGGGCAAGGTTGCGCCAACTCGACCGGCGCTGGCTCACGCCTCAGCGCGACCGGCAGCGGCAGCAACATCACCCTGCACGCTGACAACCTGCCGATGGGCCAGACGATCGGGCTCTTCTTCAGGGGCACGAACCAGATCGGTCCCATCCAGTTTGGCGACGGGCTCAGGTGTGTCGGCGGCGAGGTCCAGCGGATCAAGGTGGTCATCACCAGCTCTGGTCAAGCTGACCACGGGCCGGTCCCCGCTGGCTCTCTCTACCAGTTCTGGTACAGGGACAACTCTGGCCCTTGCGGATCAGGCTTCAACCTATCCAGCGCGATCGCCATCCCCTAACCCTCAAAGACTGAGTTCTTCGAGGCTCTCTCCTGGAGGCCTGGCCCCCCCCCCAGGGGGCCGCCGCCCCCAAAAAACGGGGCGCCCACCCAACACAGAAAAAGC
>JAKVCE010000337.1 GCA_022447405.1 Planctomycetota bacterium
GAGTGTGGTGCGGAACATGTGTGTTGTGTATCGCTCACCAGCCCCTCAGGACCCAGGCGGGGGGACCTTCTTGAGCAGGGAGAGGAAGCCTCCGCCGGAGCCCAGGAGCAGGCCGACGATCAGGAGCCAAGGTGAGGTGCCGAGGCGATCGTCGAGCCACCACCCAGCGCCCACAAAGAGGAGGATCGTCGCACCATACGTCATCCCCAACGCCGCTGCGCCGCTCTCGCGTGCGACAGAAGAGAAGGGGCTCCCCTCCTCCTCTTCGCCCTCGCGCTTCGGCGATCTGCTGGGGTCAACCATGTGTGCTCCGCTCTGAACATCGACGCGCGCAGGCGCGCTGGGATCGATGCCCTCGGGGGGGCTCCAGGGTGGCCATCGGAGGCCGTTTTCTGAAAGATTTAGGTCCGTTTCTTTCCCCTTTGAAGAGGCTTCACCGAACCTTGAGGCCAAGAATGGTAGGGACCCCGCCGCTCTGGTCAATCTTCATGCGCGGAAAATGGCCCAGAGGAAATTCCAATCACATTCAGGGCTCGCAGAGGCCCATCCGCAGCCCTAGAATCTTCCGCCTCGAATCCAGGCCAATCCCGAGCGCCTGCCCCTCCATAGACCCTCAGAACACCCCACCCGGAGCCCAGCCGTGGAACGCACTCTCGTCCTTTGCAAGCCCGACGCCGTCCAGCGCGGCCTCGTCGGATCCATCCTCAACCGCTTTGAGCAAAAGGGCCTCAAGCTCGTCGGCCTCAAGATGCGGAAGTTCCCCGATGAGGTGATTCAACAGCACTACTCAGTGCACGCGGACAAGCCCTTCTACAGCGCCCTGGTCGGGTTCATGACCAGCGGCCCCGTGGTGGCGATCGCCCTAGAGGGCAAGGACGCCATCAACTGCGTCCGCGGCCTCATGGGCAAGACCAACTCCGCCGAGGCAGCTCCCGGCACGATCCGGGGCGACTTCGGGCTCTCCTTCTCGAACAACCTGGTCCACGGCTCCGACGGCCCCGAGTCCTCCGCGACGGAGCTCGCCCTGTTCTTCTCCGAGGAGGGCGACCTCATCGACTGGACCCCCGACGTCACAGCCTGGGTCTACTCCGAAGAAGAGCTCAGCTGAACCTCAACCACCGACAGATCGGGGAGCTCGTCGAAGAGCTCGGGCCGCTGCTGAAGGGCTGCGCCCTCCGCGACGTGGAGGCGCGCCCTCCCAAGGACGCCGTCCTCGCGCTCGTCCCAGGCTCGAGCGGCCCAGACGTCCCGATCCTCAGGGTCTACCTCTCCTGTCAGCCAGAGACAGGCAGGCTCCACCTCCAGCACGACCGACTCCAGCGCCACACAGGCCCGGAGGGTCCCTTCTACCAGCGGCTCAGCGCGGAGCTGACAGGGGCAGAGCTGCGTCGCGTCCAGCAGGTCAGGGGCGATCGACTCGTCCTGTTTGAGTTCCAAGCGGAGGCGGGCAGGCGCGCGCTCCTCCTCGAGCTCACAGGCCGTCACGCCAACATGGTCCTCCTCGGGAAGGGTGATGAGGTCCTAGACGTCTTAGTCCCTGCCCCCAAGAAGCGTCAGCACACCAGGCTCGTCATCGGCCAGGCCTGGAGCCCTCCCCCTGGACGCCCCGGCGACGAGGAGGCGGCTAGCCTGGAGGCTGAGTTTCCACTCCCGGACGAGCTCCCCCTCTCTGTGCAGCGCGGGCACGAGCACCGCGCCCCCCTCTCCTACCGCGTCGAGCATGCCCTCGGCCCACGCGCCGCGGCGCTGGAAGCCGACACCCTGCGTCGAGACATCCTGCGGCGCCTAGAGCGACGTCTTTCGCGGACATCGAGCGCGCTGAAGGGCCTCAATAAGCGCGAGGAGGCCGCCGCTGGCGCCGAGCGGGTCCGCCAAGACGGCGAGCTTCTGAAGGCGGCGCAAGGAGAGGTCCCGCGCGGCGCTGAATCGGTTGAGCTCGTGGACTACTTCGACGAAGCCGCGCGGCCGAGAGTGATCAGCCTCGACCCAAAGCTCTCCGCAGGCGAGAACGCCGAGAAGTACTTCACCCGCTACAAGAAGCTCCTGCGCTCCAGCGATGGGATCGCGGAGGAGCGCGCGCGCCACGAGGAGAAGGCGGCTGCCCTCTCGGACCTCATCCAGCGCCTGGAGGCTGGTGAAGAGGACCCCAGCGAGCTCGAGGAGGAGGCCGTCCGAGGAGGCCTCTTGGAGGTCCGCCAGGAGGGCGACGAGCGCAAGCGGAAGGCGCCCGCCAAGCGGCTCCCCTACAAGGTCTTCACGGCGGCTCGGGGCTCTGAGGTCCGCGTCGGTCGCAGCGCCAGAGACAACGACGCGCTCACCTTCCGGCACGCCAAGGGGAACGACCTCTGGCTCCACACAGCCGACGCCCCAGGCAGCCACGTCGTGCTCTGCACCCAAGGAAAGGGCTCTCCAGACCCCGAGGAGCTCCTCGACGCAGCGACCCTCGCCGTCCACTTCTCCCCGCTCCGAGAGGCCACCCGCGCCGACGTGCACACCGCGCGAGTCAAGGAGGTCAAGAAGCCCAGGGGGGCCAAGCCCGGGCTCGTCACGCTCTCAGGCGGCAAGACTCTCCACGTTCGGATGCAACCAGACCGCCTCGGGCGCCTACTGTCTCGGGAGGGGCCGGCCCCCTCCCCGCCCGGCACCTGAGCTCCGTTTCGCCGTACAATCTTCACGTCATGCGACCCATCATCCCCCTCCTCCTCCTCGCCACCATCGCCTGCCAGTCCTCAGACATGAGCGATGAGGAGCGGGAGCGCTTCCTGGACATCCACGTCGAGTCCGCCGGCGCCTACCTCTCGATGGGTGACTACGGGCGCGCTGTCGACCAAGCCCTGCGCGGCTTGGAGCTGGACCCGGAGCACTTCAGGCTGCGCCTCTACCTCGCGAGGGGCCTGCAGAAGACCGGCCGCACCGAGGACGTCCTCAGAGCCGAGCGGGTGTTCCGAAGCATGGACCGTGACGAGGACTATCGAGTAGCCCTGGGTCTGGGAGAGACTGTAGAGCGC
>JAKVCE010000338.1:0-2123 GCA_022447405.1 Planctomycetota bacterium
CCGCTGGCTCCAAGCGCCGACACAACCTCGACGAGCTCGCGCTGACCTTCTTCGATCTCAGGAAGATCCCCACCTCTGACATCATCGGGAAGGGAAAGAAGATGGTCACGATGGATCAAGTCGACATTCCGACGGTGGCGGAGTACGCCTGCGAGGACGCCGACACGACCTACCGACTGCGCGCCCCGCTCCAAGCCGAGCTTGAGGAGGCTGGCACCAAGGACCTCTTCTACGAGCTCGAGATGCCGCTCGTCCCAGTGCTCGCGGCGATGGAGGAGCGCGGGATCCGCCTCGACACCCCGAAGCTCGAAGGCCTCTCCGAAGAGCTCGGCGAGGAGATCCAAGCGCTCGAACACTCTGTCCAGGAGCTCGCGGGAGAGAACTTCAACCTCGCGAGCCCCAAGCAGCTCGGGAGCGTGCTCTTCGAGAAGCTCGCGCTCCACGAGAAGGTCGGGATCAAGCGACCCAAGAAGACCAAGACCGGCTGGGCCACCGACGCCGCGACCCTGACCGACAAGTACGGGCATGTAGAGATCGTCCAGAAGGTCCTCGAGTTCCGGGAACTCTCCAAGCTCAAGGGCACCTACGTCGACGCCCTCCCCGACTACGTCAACGAGGCGACCGGCAGGATCCACTGCTCCTTCTCACAGGTAGCCGCCGCCACCGGCCGCTTGGCCTCCTCCGACCCCAACCTCCAGAACATCCCCGTGCGCACCGAGCGCGGGCGCAAGCTGCGCGAGGCCTTCATCACGCGGGAGCCTGATGAGGTCGGCGAGTGGGTGCTCCTCGCCGCCGACTACAGCCAGGTGGAGCTCAGGATCATGGCCCACTTCGCTGGGGACGAGAAGATGCAGGCCGCCTTCGCGGAGGGCCGCGACATCCACGCCTCCACCGCCTCCATCGTGTTCGGCGTAGACGAGGGAGACGTGGACCGCGAGATGCGCAGCCGCGCCAAGGCGATCAACTTCGGCCTCCTCTACGGCATGGGCCCGAACCGCCTCGCCCGCGAGACTGGCCTCGACATCTTTGAGGCGCGCGGCTTCATCCAGCGCTACTTCGAGTCCTTCCCCGCCGTGCGCGGCTGGATCGATGAGACCCTCGACTCGGCCCGGGAGAACGGCTACGTCGAGACCCTCATGGGCCGACGCCGGGACATCCCCGACATCAACGCCGAGAACCAGCGCTTCCGCTCCGTGGCGGAGAACGTCGCCGTCAACACGCCCATCCAGGGCTCAGCCGCCGATGTGATCAAGCGCGCCATGATCGACCTCGATGCGCGCCTCGGTGAGAGCGAGCTCCAGGCAGAGCTCCTCTTGCAAGTGCACGACGAGCTCGTCCTTGAGGTGCCGACATCAGAGCTTGAAGAGACGACCGCGCTGGTCCGCGACTGCATGGAGGGCGCGGTCGAGCTCTCGGTCCCGCTGCAAGTGGACTTCGGCCACGGCGCGAACTGGCTCGAGGCTCACTGACGCAGGCTCAGCGCACCAGGATGACCTGCGAGGAGGTCCGGTAGGTGTCACCCTGGTAGACGACCTTCGCCTGTCCGAGGAAGTACATCCCCTGCGGGAGGTTCCCAGGGATCACGAAGCTGTAGTCGAGCACTCCGCTCGCAGGGATCACCCCGGGGTTCACGATGCGGATCTCGACCAAGAGGTCAGGACCCAATCCACCGCGGTAGTTCACCTCGGGTATGCGCCCGAGGAGGTAGCGGACGTTCCCTCCGGGAGGCCCCGTCACACGCATGGTCATGGTCTGTCCAGCGCTGGGAGTGCCGATCATCTCCATGACCGAATCAGCCGTCGCAGGCTCCTCGACCGTGCCACCAGTTGTCGTGACCTGATCTGGCTGCCAAGAGCTCGGCCCCCAGCCACCCTGACAGGTGACGCCAGATCGCCTCACGCTGGAGTTCTCTTCTACGAAGAGTGCGACCGAGCCATCGCCTGGCGTATCTGCGAACTGCCCAGCCCAACCGCAGTGCCCTCCCTGAAAGACCTGGGTCCCATCCCCAGTGATCCACAGCTCCGAGGCCCCCTTCACATGGACCGCCGGGGCGCCGTCTCCTGGCTCGTACCAGCCCCACTCGGTCCACACGTCGGTGCCGCTGCCCCCCTCGATCTCGGTGA
>JAKVCE010000338.1:2133-3003 GCA_022447405.1 Planctomycetota bacterium
CTCCTTGGCTTCCTGGAGCTTGCTCTGGCTGATGGCTCCCTGTGCGTTTGCCGCAGGTGCGCGCATGCGTGTCATCCTCGAGGCGCACCCTCGAGGCCTCATCGATGAGCAGGCCGGTCGTCCCGGACGCTCCGACATAGTCCCAATTTTCGTGGGGGCCGGTCCAGCCACGGACTTGGCTACGGACGATCTCAACCTCCGAGGCTGTGATCTCGACGGCCTGGGCGTCGCCCTCTCTCCCGTAGACGAACAGATCGCTCAGCCTGACATCTGCCGAGTCGCTGATGACCACGGACCGGAGCCGCGGGTACCCATCCACGTGACTCAAGGCGACATGCCCGCTGCAGTTGCGGACCTCGACATTGGAGAGCTCGAGGCGTTGGAGGACGAACTTCCTCGTGCTGTGGAGGTTCTGGATGACGCAGGTGCCCGAGACCTCGACGTTCGTCTCCAGGCCGAGGATGCGGATGCCCTTGGCGGTGGTGAAGGGAGAGTAGCCCCCCGACTTGACCAAGATCAGGTCGTTGTGACTGGCTGCCTGCACGGCCTGAGGCAAGTCGGTGTAGTCAGTGCCCGGTCCGTTCGACGCGTCGACCAGGATCGTGTCAGCCAGACAGACGGTGGACAGGAGAGCGATCGCGAGCGGCTGAGCCGCCCTCCTCAGGTGGCGAGAGACTGAATAGCCCATTTTGGATACCTCACTTGTGAATCGGGGCCTGCGACTTGCCCTAGGAGCAAGATGAGACACAATGGGAGGGACCGAAAGGGCAATTCTCAAGATCCTCTCCAGCACCCCCTTCAGGGACGAGAGAGGGCCTTGCAGAAGCAGGTCTGGTCGATATGCTCCCAGAGCGTTCTCAAGGCCGACAT
>JAKVCE010000339.1:0-547 GCA_022447405.1 Planctomycetota bacterium
GCGCTCTCGATCGCGCCCTCCGCAGCTTGCCCCCAAGACACTGAGCTCAAGCTCGTCGACCGCGTGGAGGTCATCGTCAATGATGAGATCCTGACCTACCGACAGGTCATGGGGACCGCGGCGCGCAGCATCCCCGACGGGGCGCAGCCGACAGCCCGCCAGCTCGCTGATCTGCGCATGAAGATCGGGATGGACCTCATCGATGAGCGCCTGAAGGTGCAGGGCGGGATCGACATGGGCTTCCAAGAGGAGACCGTCATGCGCATCGTCTCCGACAACACTGCGCGACGCGTCGGCACAGCCGGCGGCGTCATTCAGATGGCTGAGGAGCTCGATGAGGGCGCCCTCTCGCTGAGCGAGCAAGAGGGCGAGCTCCGCCGCAAGCTCTATCGCTTCAGCTGGGAGCGTGCAGTCACTGGCGTGAACGTGGGCGTCTCAGGCCGGCCCTATAGAGATCGCTACGTGCGCCCAGGCAAACTCCAGCTCCGCTACGAGCTGCTCGAAGAGGGTCAGCCAGGCGCAGAGGCGATCCAGGGGACCTCAGCTC
>JAKVCE010000339.1:557-2607 GCA_022447405.1 Planctomycetota bacterium
AGCTCAGTATCACCTGCAGGAGCTCATCTTCCCCATCCCAGAGGGCAGCACAGAGAGCGAGACCACGCGGCTGCGCGCAGAAGAGGTGCGTCAAGAGCTCCTCAACGGCCTGAGCTTTACGGAGGCCGTGCGAGGCTCCACCAACGCCACGGGTAGTGACGGCATGTTGGCTCCCATGACAGCCGAGAAGCTCTCTCGCAACGGGGGGCCGGAGATGGCCGCCTTCGCCCTCAGTGCTAGGGTCACCGAGATCTCTCGTCCCATCCCGGTCCTCCGGGGGCGCAACATTTTGGGTTGGAGGCTGATGAAGCTCTTGGACACAGACGCCCCGCTGCTCCCGATCTTCGAGTCCCCCAGGACCCAGACCCTCCTCCGACGTCGGATCCAGGCTGAAAAGGACGACTACCTGCGCACAGAGGGCCTAGATGGCCTCAATCGGGGGGCATATATCTGGTACCCCGGCGCCGCAGGGGAGTGAACCAGCAATCCGTGGGTAGGTAGGCCGCGGAGGGCGGATATACTCTGAACCTCCCCGTTGTAGGCGCGTTGAGGTCTTCAAGGCCCCTCCCGCGGCCCTCAGCGGGGTCCCACGACGTGGTCCTTGCTGCCAGCAAGCAGCCATCTCTGGGCTTTCCATAGACACAGCGAGCACTCGCCAGCCACCTCCATCTCCATGAGCGAAGACTTCTCAAACATCCAAATTGAGACCACTCTCCCCAAGTCCTGGGAAGAGGAAGTGACCTTCAATGACATGCTCTACGAGTGGATGGAGAGGTCACCCTGGTTCATCCTCTCGATCGCCATCCACGGCATCGCGGTCCTCGTGATGGTCCTGATCCCCTGGCACCTCTTCGGCGGCGAAGACGAGAAGGTGATCGAGGCCGAGATCGCCCAGGCTCCGGAAGAGGTCTTTGAGGACCCGCCGGAGGAGGAGATCGAAGAGATCGAGGAGGAGGAGCCCATCGAGGAGCCCATCCTCAAGGACGCTGAGGTCTCCGACCACAACGAGACGGACGACGATCAGCCCTTCGAGTCCTCCGAGGGTGATCCGGACTTCCTGAGCGACTCCCCCTTCGACGACAAGAACTTCAACAGCATCATCGGTATCGGCGGCGGCGCCGGCGGCAAGTTCGGCGGGCGCTTCGGCGGCAACCGCAACCTGCGCGCTGGCGGGCGTGGCACCGAACAAGCTCTGAAGGACGGGCTGGAGTGGCTCGCCAACCACCAGGACCCGGACGGGAAGTGGGACACCGACGAGTTCATGAAGCACGACCCCGCCTCCGACAAGTGCGACGGCGCGGGCCAGGGTGAGCACGACGTCGGCGTCACGGGGCTCTCGCTCCTCGCCTTCCTCGGAGACGGACACACGACGCGCCACGGCCAGTACAAGGAGAAGGTCTCCGCTGGTGTCCAGTGGCTCCGTCAGCAGCAGGACTACGAGACGGGCCTCTTCGGCGAGAAGATCGGCCACACCTACATGTACAGCCACTCCATCGCCTCCCTCGCGATGTGTGAGGCCTACTACTTCTCGAAGAACCCGATCCTGAAGGGCACGACCCAGAAGGCCATCAACTTCATCTCTCGCGCCCGCAACCCCTACGGCGCCTGGCGCTATGAGTCTCCCCCGAACGGCGAGCAGGACACCTCGGTCACTGGCTGGATGGTCTTCGCCACGAAGGCAGCTGAGGACGGCGGCCTGAAGATCGACTCTGCCTCCTATGAGGGCGCAGCCCTCTGGCTGGACGAGGCGACTGAGACAGCTACTGGGCGCGTCGGATACGACGAGGAAGGGACCGCCTCCTCGCGTGTCACGGGGACCAATGACCACTTCCCCACAGACCGCACCGAGTGCATGACCGCTGTGGGGCTCCTGAGCCGCTTCTTCTTGGGCCAAGATCCCAAGGAGACGCCGATCATGGAGAAGCACGCGGACCTGCTCCTCAAGTCCCTCCCCGAGTGGGACCCGGACGGGCTGTCCAACGACATGTACTACTGGTACTACGGCTCCTACGCGATGTTCCAGATGGGCAAGCACCACTGGGAGAACTGG
>JAKVCE010000034.1 GCA_022447405.1 Planctomycetota bacterium
GGCGTCCTAAGCGCGCGCGTCGACTCCGCCACCCTAGATCGAGCCCGCGTCGCCCTCCCCTTGCGACGGGACGAGCGGGCCTGGATCCTCGCGCGAGAGCTCGCGCAGCGCGCGGAGGCCGGCGGGTGGGAAGGCCGCGCAGAGTGAACGACCTCGACGTCTCCGAAGAGCTCACCGTCGAGCTCCTCGTCCGCTTCCTGCGCTCAGAGGCCGGCAAGTTTGGCTTCGACCGGGTGGTTTGTGGCCTGTCGGGAGGTGTCGACTCGGCTGTCTCAGTCGGCCTGGCTGCGCGGGCCTTCGGGCCAGAGCGCGTGCTCGGGGTGATGATGCCTTACCGCACCTCGAACCCTTCGAGCGAGGCTGACGCCCGCGCGGTCGCAGAGTCTCTGGGGATCGCGACGCAGAAGGTCGACATCTCTCAGATGGCGGACGGCTACCTCGAGGGCGCAGACGTGACCGACCGCATGCGGCGCGGGAACGTCATGGCGCGTTGCCGCATGATCGTCCTCTATGACTTGAGCGTGGAGTGGGGCGGCCTGGTCCTCGGGACGAGCAACAAGACCGAGATCCTCCTGGGCTACTCCACCCAGTGGGGCGACTCTGCCAGCGCGCTCAACCCCCTCGGGGACCTCTACAAGCACCAGGTGTTCCAGCTCGCTGCACACCTCGACCTCCCCCACGAGGTGATCAACAAGGCGCCTAGCGCAGACCTCTTTGAGGGGCAGACGGACGAGGACGAGCTCGGCTTCTCCTACGAAGAGGTCGACCAGCTCCTCCTGAAGATGATCGACGAGCGCTGGACAGAGGACGACCTGGTCGCCGCCGGGTTCGAGCTCGGCTTCGTGAAGAAGGTCGCCAACCGCATCGCCGCGAACCAGTACAAGCGCCTGCCCCCCATCATCGCGAAGCTAGGGCCGCGGAGCGTGAACCACGACTTCCGCTACCTCAGGAGCTGGGGCCGCTAGCGGGCTCGCCAGTCCTCGACGGTCATCGCCCAGCGCTCGTGGTCGGTCCACTCCCCTGCGATCTCTAGGTAGCGCTCGCTGTAGCCCTCCAAGCGAAAGCCCGCCCCCTTCGCGAGCGCGATGGACGGCGCGTTCGTGGGCTGGATGTTGGCCTCGACCCGGTGCAGTCCGACGTTCTTGAAGGCGTGCTCGAGGGCGAGCTCCATGCCCTCCCGCATGAGGCCGCGGCCCGCGAAGGGAGCCCCGACCCAGTAAGACATGTAGGCGGAGTGGAACGCCCCGCGCACGATCTCATTGAGGTGGAAGCGTCCGACGATAGCCCCGCCGCTCCTCTGGCACAGGAGCGTCCGCTCTGTGCGTGGATCGTCGGCGCCCATCAGCCAGGCCATGAAGGTCTCTGAGCTCGCTGCAGCCGGCGCGCCCTCAGGGCGAAGCGGCTCCCAAGGTCGGTGAAGCTCCCGGCTGACCCGGACGAGCTCGACGTACTCCTGCTGGTCCTCAAAGCGGGGATACCTCAAGAGAACGCGGTCGCCAGAGGCCAGCGCTCCGCCGCTCTGGCTGGGGGGAGGGGTTCGTTCGTCGCTCACGGACACCCGCAGGATGCGGAAGGCTCAAGAGCCCATCAAGCGCCGCTGCAAATCGTCCAGGTCGGTGTCGTCCACCTCGACCCTGGAGATCGGGCCGAGGCGCTCAAACTTCTCCCGCTCGATCGCGGTGGAGAGCTCAACGATCGCGCCGGGGGGGAGGACGCCCTCCTCGAAGTCCACCTCCTCGCCCTCCTCTGCTCGGGCATCGAAGGTGATGCGTCCGAGGACCTGGGGGAGATCATCCGGGAGCCCCTGGCGCTCCTCGAGGGCGACGCGAGCGCGCACGCACACGCTGAGCGTGTTCTGCAAGTTCGAGCGGATCCGCTCCAAGCGCTCCACGTCAGGGTCCGGTCCCGCGAGGGTCTGATGTACGCGAGTGATCGCGACCTCGAGCAGGGCGACGAGGCAGTTCAGCTTGCGCATGAGCCGCGCCCGATACTCCGGGGAGTCGAGGTCGTTGTCGGAAAAGGGGTCCTGCCTGCTCTTGTCGTCCATCGTCTTCGCGGCTGGGGTCGCGCCGCCAAACGAAGAGTACCCCCGGTCAGGGGGTGGGGTCGGGAGAGCCTCAAAGAGGTCAGGCCGCGGTGGGCTTGCGGCTAATTTTTCCGCATTTACGCGGACTCTGCGGCCTCGGCGCCCCTTACGGAATGACGCTCGCGAAGGTCGCGACGAGGTCCGCCTCCGGGCGCTTGCCCATGACGATGAAGTGGTGTCCGGCAGCGGGCCCCTCCACCATCGTCCAGGCGCCCACCTTGTGCAGGAAGACCTGTGTCAGCGCGGACTTCGCCGGCCCCGTAGACGGAGCTCGAGCCGTGTCTTGCTCGCTGCCCTGCAAGACCATCAACATGTCCACGCCGTCTGTGTAGCGCAGCCTCGTCCATTCGCCGCCCGTCGCGTCTGTGAAAGCCTCGACGGCCTGCAAGACATAGCTCTCCGGGATCCACAGCGGCCTCAGGACCTGGCTCGCCCGGGCGCCTCCCTCGACCGCCTCCCACGCTGAGGGGCCGCCGCTCAGCTCCGAGACGAGCTCGGGAGCGTACTCGATGCTCTCATACTCGACCTCGCATACGAGGTGGCCCTCTTCGTTGAGCTCTTGCGTCCTCAGGCAGACCCCGAACTCCGGGTCAATCCAGAGGTGGTAGCTGTGGCCGCCCTCGAGCTTGGGTTCGATCTCGAGCTCGACGCACTCCCTGCCGCTGACGATCTCGGAGTTGAAGCTCTGGACCGTCGTGTATTCCTCGGTGAAGAGGGCGAGGTCCCGGATCATGAAGCCCCGGTAACGGTGGGTGAAGGACTCGCGGCTCTTCTGGAGGGACCCGAAGGTCTCCTCGGTCGCCGGCGCCATTTGAGGTTGGAGGACCTCGGTGACGTCGACAGAGAAGTAGCCGTCCGGAGTGACCGCGACCTGTTCGCGGTAGATCAGGACGATCGGGGAGCTGGAGCCGACTGAGATCCGCACCACGCGCTCGCCCTGGTGAGAGGGGACGTTCGGGTCAGAGAGCTTCGTGAGCAAGTCAGCGCCGCTCCTCCCTGCTGCTGCTGCGCCGGACGTGGTTGAGCTCTGGCTCCCGCCCTGCGCGCCCCCGCCACGCGCGGTGGTGGCGGCGTTCTGCCGCTGATTGCCGCCGCGCGCGTTCGCCTGCTTCGGCACCCTCGGCGCCTTGTTCGCGCGCCGCTTCGGAGCGGCCAGCTCCACGCGGCCCCCGAGGAGCTCGCTCAAGACGCTCTCGCCGAGAGAGGTGTCAGGCTGAAGGGCCTCCCCGGCCTTCGAGACGTCGATGGATTGGGCGAATTGATCTCTCGCCTCCTCGTGTTCAGATTTTTGAGGCGTGGCCAAGACCACTAGGAACAGCACGCTGGCTGCGGCGGCCACCTGACCGACGAGGACGAGCCTGCTGCGCCTAGGCCGCTCGATGGGCGTGCCGCCCTCTTCTTCTGCCTCCCAGCCCTTGAGCAGCGTCTCTACGCGCCGATCTAGCTCGGGGGGAGCATCTAGTTGAGTCGCGCCAGGCATGGACTCTGCCACCAGGGCCTCGAGCTCCAGAGGAGCCTGCTGTTCGGAGAGACCGCTCAAGGACGAGACGGCGCGGTCCTCCCGGTGTCCGGCCTGCATCCCGCCCACGACTCGACCCTCAAGCTCGTTCGGCGCAGAGACGGGCGCGAGCTCCCTCAAGACCTCCCCGATCTGGTCGAAGCGCGCCGCCAACACTCGGAGCTCGGGCTCTCTCTCGAGGCGCTCCTCCCACTGCGGGCTGAGGCTCTGCCCAGACTCCGCCGCTTCGGCGAGGGCTTCAAAGAGGTCTTTGTGGGCGGGGTTCATCGTGGGTGGTTCGCGGCTCTCCTATCGGAGACCATGACGGTCGAGGAGCGGAGTCAGTTCCCGATCAAGCGCTTGATGTGCGCGAGCGAGACGAGATTTCACTGTTCCGAGTGAGATGCCTAGGGAGATGGAGATCTCCTCATATGAGAGGCCCTGCATATAGCGCAGCACCGTGATCGCCCGCATCTTCGGCGAGAGACGCGTGATCGCAGACTGGACCTCGGCCTCGAGCTCCACCGTCGCGGCCGCCTCGATGGGGCTCTCGGCGCGCTCGTCGGCGGGCTCAAACCTGACCGGGTCATCACCGCGTCCCTCAGAGATTTGATCAAGGGAGGGCAGCCTGCGGTTCGCGGCGCGGCGCTTGAGATCGATGCTCGCGTTGACGGCGATGCGATAGACCCAGCTAGAGAACTTGGACTGGAAGCGGAAGCCGTCGATCTTTCGGAAGAGGATGCCGAAGGTCTCCTGCGCCGCGTCGAGCGCGTCGTTCCCGTTCCCCGTGATCCGGTAGCACACGTTGTAGACGCGGTCCTTATAGCCGTCATAGAGCTCGCGGAAGCAGCCCTCTAGGCCGTTCGGCGTCGCCGCCTGGCAGCGCAGGACGAGCTCTCGATCCGGATCTGTGCTCTTCGGGGAGTTCATTTCAGCCCTCTGGTGGACAACCCTCAGACGTTCCTGACCCACATTGGGTTCCAAAAAAAAGGATTTCCCTCCTCCAGTGGCAGAGACGTCTCGCCCCACCTCCTTCAGGGTCGCCCTCGACGCCTGAGCCATGCTGCGCAACCCTCCTCAGCCGCCGATCAGAACCGCTGGATCGAGAGTGTCGTAGGTCGACCCGATCGAGCTGGAGCAATCCGTCTTGCAGTAGGCGTCCCAGCCCTCGCGGCACTCCGCCTCGACGACCTCGTGGGTGATGACTCCGCCTCCCGCTCCGACCACTTGGGTCTTCTGGTAGCACACCTCGCCAGGGACCCAAGACATCGGGATGTCACCATCCCCCCCAGGAGGGATGGGCAAGTAGACCGAGCCGGAGAGCGGCTGGCTCCCGCCGGCTGCGCCTCCACCCGTCTGTGTGACCGAGCGGATCGGGGGCATCGAGCGCATGAACACCACCCCGCTTTGAGAGCCGAGGTCGACGACGTCAGCTGCGAGCGAGGTGCCTGTCTGCGCGTCCTCGACGATCCCGTAGATCGAGACGTTGCCGATGGCGTGTACAAAGTTCGGCGGGAGGGAGGCCTCGACGACCATGACCGAGGTGCCCGGCTCGTGGCCAGGGTGCAGGCTCATCCACGCCTCGCGCATGAAATACCAAGGCGGGACCTGACCGATGCGGCCCCCGAGGAGCACGCCCATGCTGAGCTGGATGTCGGAAGGCTCGCGGTCACCGAGGTAGATCGCATACACCACGACGAGGCGGCCGGAGTCTCCGCGCGCGCTCAAGGCGAGGTCCACCGTTGAGGGCATCGGGGTGCTGTGAACCATCGTCGGCTCGCTGTGTCGCGCGAGCTCTTCGAGGTCTGAGTAGCCGTCGCCGTCCGTGTCGGCGTTGTTTTGATTCAGCGAGAGCACCTGCTCTTGCGCGTCGACGAGTCCGTCGCCGTCCGTGTCCGTGTGGATAATCTGACTCGCCTGCACGGCGCCGTTAGGCGAGAGCAAGAGGAGAAGGAGCGCTCCGAGAGTGGCGATAAACACGAGCCCTGCGAAGACCCTCGAGGGGCCCTCTGTGCGGGCGACAGCATGTGCTCGGAGCTTGTTTTTCATTTGGTGTCCTCCTCGGGAGACCAGCGGGCCGACCCCGGGGGTCGGCGGGCGTCCCATGAAGGCGCTGGGGGCAAACCCTCTCTTGGGACGGACCGTGAACTGATAGTAGGGGCTACCCGCTGAAAGCGTCAAGCGGACGAGGGCCTACGGCGGACCCTCCGCACGTCCTAGACCGCGCCTCTGAGCCCCAGGACTGCCCATGTTCCAAAACAGGGTCAGGGCCCATCAGGCCTCGCGACTGTTCGCCCAGAGGGGCGGTCCTTATAGTGTGCGGCCCTTAACGCGCCCGTAGCTCAGCTGGATAGAGCGCTTGCCTCCGGAGCAAGAGGTCACAGGTTCGAATCCTGTCGGGCGTACCAAGGGTCGCCGCTCTCGGAGGCGATGGCTCGCCCTAAATAGGGACAGGCTCCCGCTCAGTCCATGTGAGCGATGACTCGCTCATCACCCATCTGCAGCCGCAGCTCGGCCTGGGAGGGCGCGAAGAACTTGCCGAGGAGCTTCGGGAAGATGGCCTGGTAGACGCGCAAGACGCCCTTTGTCCCGAGGCGGTAGACAAAGTCAAACGGTGCCCAGTGGCGGATGCCCTTGTCTCCTTGGGCGCGCGCGTAGGTCTGCGTCTGCTCTGCCACCAGGTACTCGCTGTAGAGCATGTACATGATGAGGTACAGCCGCCCGAAGACTTTGATGTGGATGGCCTTCTTCGCGATCGGCATGAGCCAGGGGTAACGGACAACCATCGGGAACCACTTGTGCAGGTTCTCGATCAGGTGCTTGTTGTCGAACTCGATCGATGAGGTCCGGTTGAACTTGTGCGGGAAGTCGTCATACCCGCTCACGGCGTAGCCCATGTCCTTCGTCATCTCGTTGATGTCGAAGCCGGGGTAGGGCTGCATGATCGAGGCTAGGGGGTGGTCGGTCTTGCACTCGATGTTGAGTTTGATCGTGTCCCACTCGTCTTCGATGCTTCCGCCGGGCCCGCCGAGCATGTTCAGGGTGCCGAGGCGGATGCCATGCTTCTTGATCCAGCCAGCGGCGTCGGTGAGCTGCTTGCGCGTGGTGTTCTTGCGGAAGACCGCGTTGCGGATGTAGTCGGAGGCCGCCTCAATGGCGATCCGCGCGTAGACACAGCCGGCCTCGCGCAGCTGCTTGATGTGCTTCTCGGTCGTCATGTTCGCCATCAAGATGACGTCGAAGGGGATCCCGACCTCCTTCGGATAACGCTCACAGAACTCGTCTAACCACTTGTTGCTGAGGTTGAAGATGTCGTCGACGAAGTGGACGAACTTCAGGGGGTAGTTCGCCTTGACCCACTGGAGCTCTTCGATGATGTGGTCCACGGAGCGCTTCCGAACATAGGTTCGGTTCGTGCTCTCGTAGATGTCCTTCTTCCAGGCGTGGTGGAAGCAGAAGGAGCAGTTCATCGGGCAGCCGCGCTGGGTGACGAAGACCTTGCGCTCGGCGTTCGCATAGAGCGGG
The DNA here is from genome assembly GCA_022447405.1 of Planctomycetota bacterium. Classification (GTDB taxonomy): domain Bacteria; phylum Planctomycetota; class UBA1135; order UBA1135; genus JAKVCE01. The sequence goes on from JAKVCE010000034.1 coordinate 7,110, forward strand.
CTCACGTCATAGACGAGCTTGCGATCCGGGATGCCGAGGGCGTCGAGGTCATCAACGAGGGGGGCCTGGCAGTTCTTGATGATCTCGCCGGTCTCGTGGTGCTTAAACCAGAAGTTCGGCGTCTCGTAGTAGTCCTCGCCCGCCTCCATCTTGTCGCAGAGCTCAACGAAGGCGTGCTCGCCCTCGCCACGGCAGACGGCGTCGATGCCCTCCTCCTCAACGAACTCCGGAGAGAAGCTGGTGTGGGGCCCGCCGACGACGCTGAGCGCGTTCGGCAGCACCTTCTTCACAGAGCGGCTGACCTCGGCGATGTAGAGGTGCATCCCGGTCGTCGTCGAGTAGGCGACGATGTCAGGGTTGTACGCCACCGCCTGCTCCAGCCACTTGGAGTCAGGAATGAAGAGGACGTTCGTCTCGTGCCCGGCGTCTTTGAGTCGCCGCGAGAGCCACATGATCCCCAGCATCTCCTGGGGAAGGTATTCGTGGATGAATAAGACTTTCATCGGATTGATTTGGGGTGTGGCTACGAAGCCTGCAGAGTCAGCATTTCCGCCCCTGCACGGCGATTTGCACACACCTCCAGGGATTCAAGTATATCGGCCTTTTTCGACTCGGATTCGAGCGATGGGGTCTGAGCAGGTCGAAAATCGGGACGCTATCCCTCTGGGGGGCCAGGAATGGCCCTCCCTGCCGCTTTAAAGAGCGCTTCTTCTACCCTGGAAAAGGTCTTTGTACGGCTAAAACGGCCCGCGGCGGCCGTTCCCGCGGCGGCCATGGCCTCCCTCTCTGCAGGGTCTGCGAGGGTCTCGCCCAGGATCTTGGCTAGCTCAGAGGGCTCCTCAGCCGAGGCGAGGCGACCCGTCTCGCCGTCTCGCACCACCTCTGGGTTCCCGCAGACCGCCGAGGCGACCGCCATCGTCCCGAGCGTCTGGACCTCGATCAGGGTGTGGGAGAGCCCCTCGTAGCGGCTGTAGAGCACGAAGACGTCTGCGGCCCGGATGTAGAGCGGGACGAGGTCGTGGGCGACGTTGCCGCGGAAGTGGACGCGCCCCTCTAGGCCCAGGGTTTGAGCCAGCGCGGCCCACGCCTCCTCTTCTGGGCCATCGCCGCAGACGATGAGCTCCACGTCTTCGGGGAGCTCCTTCAGGGCCTCGATGATTCGGTCCACCTGCTTCCAGATCATCAGGCGGCAGATGGTGAGCAGGTAGCGGCGGTCCTCTCGCAGCTCGAGGGCGGCGCGAGCCTCAGCCCTCGTCTCCTTGACGCTCTCAGCTGGGGGTCCGTGGTATGCGTTGAAGATCGTCTGCACCTTCCCTCCTTCGACCCCATAGGTGTTCACGAGGATGCCTCGCAAGAAGTCTGAGCAGGTGATGATGTGCTTCGCCCAGCGCCACCAAGTGCGCTGCAGGCGCTGAACCAGCGAGACCTTCCAGCCGTATCGCTTCCCTTGGAAGGTCACGATGTCGTCGTCGCCGCACCACCCCTTGCGGTGCGAGATCTCCCAAGACCCGTCGACCATGATCCGGATCACGCAGGGGACGCCGCGCAGCTTCGCCGCGAGGACGTGGAGGAAGGCGAGGTGCTCTTGCACATAGACGACGTCGAAGCGCTTGGCCTCGCGGAAGACGCGCCAGAAAGCGACCAGGTACCTCAGCGGCAGCGGCCCGCGGGCGATGGACTCGACCTCGAAGGGGTGGCCTGAGGGCGCTGGGTCAGAGCAGAACGCGATCACCTTCACCTCGTGACCGCGCTCGACGAGGAAGCGGCCGAAGCTCGGGACGTAGACGGAGGGTCCGCCGAGGTCCGGGGGGAAGATGGGTGAGGTGATGAGGACGCGCATAAGGACAAGGTGGAGATCGGCGCTCTGGGCGCACCTCCACCCAGGAATCGTCACACCAGCTGCGTCGCTGTAGCTCTCGCGCCCAGGAGCGCTCGCCAGAGAGACCTCGTGGGGCGGGTCTGGGGTCAGACGCTCGCGGGCGCAGACTCGTCTGTGACCGCTTCTCCGCGGTTCAGGCAGCGGTCCCCTGCGATAGAGCGCAGGCGCTCGGCGGTGATGTCCCCGGTGGGATACTCGCCTGTAAAGCAGGCGTTGCAGAAGGCGTCGATCTTCTCATTGCCCGCGCGACCGCAGTCATTCATCCGGTCAAGGTCCAGGTATACGAGGTGGTCTGCGCCGAGCTCTTCGGCGATCTCATCCGTCTCTCGCCCAGTGGCGACAAACTCTGTCTTGGTCGCCATGTCCACCCCGTACGGGCAGGGCGCGAGGAGCGGGGGGCTGGTCGACGCGAGGTAGACCTCGGTCGCGCCGGCGTCGCGGACCATCTGAACGATGCGCTTGGAGGTGTTGCCGCGGACGATCGAGTCGTCCACCAGGAGCACCTTCTTGCCCTCAAACTCGATGCCGATGGGGTTCATCTTCCGGCGCACCGAGTTACGGCGGCTCTGCTGGTTGGGCATGATGAAGGTCCGCCCGATGTAGCGGTTCTTCACCAGGCCCTCTCGGTAGGGCAGGTCCATCCCGAGGGCCATCGCGAGGGCGGCGTCCCGAGACGAGTCGGGGATCGGCATGACGACGTCGGGCGTCGGCGCGCCCTCGTCAGCCCACTGCTGGGCCAGCGCCTCGCCGAAGCGCTTCCTCGTCTTGTAGACCGAGATGTCATCGAGGAAGGAGTCCGGGCGGGAGAAGTAGACGAGCTCGAAGATGCAGGGCCGATGCTCGCGCTCGGTGATGCGGCGGCGGTGGATCTCGCGCGCCTCGTCCACGAGCACAGCCTCGCCCGGCCCCACGTCGAAGCTGCGGGTGTATTCGTTGACGTCGAGCACGACGCTCTCTGAGGCGCAGGCGAACCACTTGCCCTCGTCGGTCTCCTTCTCGCCAAAGATGATTGGCTTGATCCCGTAGGGGTCCCGGAAGCAGACGAGGCCGACGTCGGGGACTGTCGCCACGACGGAGTAGGCCCCGCGCACCTCTCGGTGGACGACGCTCACTGCGTAGAAGACGTCCTCCGGAAGGATCTTGCGTCCGGCGCCGATGCGCTCTTGGAGCGCTTGGACGAAGACGTAGAGGATGACCTCGAGGTCGCAGGTCGAGTTGAGCCGCGTCGCGGTGTTCCTGAAGTAGCGCTCGACCAGCTCCTCGTAGTTGGAGAGGTTTCCGTTGTGAGCCATCGCCACGCCGACGGGATACGGCAAGTGGAAGGGCTGGGCGTCCTCGCCCCGGTTCGAGCCGATCGTCGGGTAGCGGACGTGGCCGAGGCCGAGGTTGCCGCGCAAGCGCGCCATGTTGCTCTCGTTGAACACCTGCAGGACGAGCCCGAGCCCCTTCTTCACATGGAAGGAGTCCGTGAAGGTCGTGATGCCTGCGGCGTCTTGTCCGCGGTGCTGTACGGCGAGGAGGCCTTCATAGATCTCCCCCGCGACGTCGACGCCTTCCGGCCCGTAAATCCCGATGAATCCGCACATGTTGTCTCTCTAGTCGCTGTCTCCCCCTCCCAGCGCTCTGCCGACCCGAGGGTCCAACAGGATACTCAATCTGGGATTCACTCCGGAATGGACCAGGCGCGGAATCCTCCGCGTAGCTGAGCGGCTGTCTGGGGTTAGAATCGCTGCGAGATGGTGGAGCGAGCGCGAAGTCACCCCTCGATGAGGACCCTGCAGGCTGTCGATCGACGGCTCGGTCCCCTCGCGAGCCTCTTGCTGCGGCCGCTCGCGCTCCTCAGGCGCCGCCCCGCGGCCTCCCCTCGTGACATCCTCGTGATCAAGTTTTGGGGCCTGGGCAGCCTCCAGCTGGCGTCTGCCGCCGTCAGCGCCCTCAGGAGAGAGCACCCCGCGGCGAAGCTCACGCTCCTCACGCTCTCAGGTAATCGGGACTTCGCGCGAGGCCTCGGGGTCTTCGATGAGGTGCGCTGCCTGGAGCTTGGCGGCGGCGGCGCGCTCGTGCTCCGACTGCTCAAGATGCTGAGAGGGCTCCGCTCGGCGCGCTTTGACCGCGTCTACGACTTCGAGTTCTTCACCTGGTTCTCTGCACTCGCCTCCCTCGCGAGCGGCGCGCCGCGCACCTTTGGCTTCGCAGACGCTGGCGTCCGCCGCGGCGGTCTCCACACGGACACGGTGCCCTTCAACAGGTATTGGCACGTCGCGAGGAACTTCCGCGCCCTCGCCGGAGGAGAGACGGGCGCAGAGGTCGCTCCCGAAGACCTCAGCGTGTTCCAAGTGGAGGACGCGCATGAGCGCGAGCTCGACCGCGTCTTGGCGACGGGTGAGCGCGCCCTCGTCGTGATCAATCCGAACGCGGGAGACCTCGCCCCTGAACGCCGCTGGCCGGCAGAGCGCTTCGGCGCCATCGCGGCGAGGCTCGCACGCGAAGATGGCGCGCGCGTCGTCATCACCGGTTCGCAGAGTGAGCGAGACAAGACCGACGCGGTCCTTCGTGCCGCCGGCCCTCACGTCAGCGGACGGATCCAAGACCTCGGCGGCGCGCTCTCGATCGGCGCCCTCAACGCCTTGTTCCGTCGCGCAGACCTCGTCATCACAAACGACAGCGGGCCCATGCACCTCGCCGCCGCCCAAGGCGCGCCGACCGTCGGCCTCTTCGGGCCCGAGACCCCCGTGATGTACGCGCCTATCGGGAGGCGCGCCAAGGTCCACTACGCGCCGCCGCTCTGTAGCCCGTGCATCAACGTCCACGACGCGAAGGCGCTCTCCTGTATCCACGGACAGCCAGAGTGCCTCATGCGCATCGAGGTGGAAGAGGTCCTCGAGACCGCTCGTGGGCTCCTGGCCGAGCAGCGCCCAAGAGAGGGGGAGGTCACAGCTTGCGCGTCCTCCTCCTGAACCCTCCCGGGCGCGAGATCTACGTCCGGGACTACTTCTGCTCCAAGACGACGAAGTCGAACTACAACTTCCAGCCCGTCGACCTCCTCGCGCTCTCTGGGACCGTCGCACAGGAGCACGAGGTCAGCGTCCTCGATTGCATCGCGGAGGGCCTCTCCCCGAGCGCCGCGCGAGCGCGCGTCGACGCCGTCGCGCCCGCGGCGATCATCTCGCTCGTAGGCTCGGTCTCCTGGGAGGAGGACCGGCGCTTCCTGCGGGGCCAAGCAGAGGCTGGCCGGCGCGTCTTCGCCATCGGAGACGTCCTCCACGAGGACCCCGAAGAGCGCCTTCGTGAGGAGCCTTGGCTCGAAGCCATCCTCGACGACTTCACGACCGCTGACGCCCTGCACCTGCTCGCTGGTAGGGAGAGCGAGATCTCACGCTCCACCTGGCGACGTCCCGACGGAGAGGTCCTGCGGCGCGACGAGCCGCGACGGGCCCGTGAGCACAGGCTCCCGCGTCCGCGCCATGAGCTCTTCCCGAAGAAGGGGTACCGATTCTCCTTCGCCCGTCGTCAACCCTTCGCCACCGTGCTCACCGACTACGGCTGCCCCTGGCCGTGCACCTTCTGCGTGATCAGCACCCTGGGCCACTCGACGCGCCCAATCGAGGACGTCCTGGAGGAGGTCGATGCGCTCGTCGCGGACGGGACGACCGA
>JAKVCE010000340.1 GCA_022447405.1 Planctomycetota bacterium
GTCCTCTGGAATGCGGTAGGTCTCTTCCGAGTCCTCCGGGACATCGACATCGATGCGGATGATCTTCCCGAGCAGGTTGGAGAGGTCCTGGGAGTTCTTCTGTGGGTCATTCGCCGAGCCGCCATCACCGAGCGCCATGTAGAGCATCCCGTCCGGGCCGAACATGATCTCGCCGCCGTTGTGGTTCCTCCAGGGCTGCTTGACCTCGAGGATCACCTTCTCGCTGTGGATGTCCACCTTGCGCAGGTCTCCCTCCTCCGCGAGGAACTCGCTGAGCCGTCCGAGCTTGTCGCCCTCCACCGAGTAGTGGACGTAGAAGCGACGGTTCTTCTTGTAGTCCGGGTGGAAGGCGAAGCCGATGAGGCCCTCTTCGTTCCCTTGCCTAGAGACGTCGTCTGAGATGTCGAGGAAGAGCTCGGGCTTGGTCGCCTTCCCGTTCTTGGCGACGCGGAAGACGTGGACGCGGCCAGCCTGCTCTGCCATGGCGTGCCAGTCCGAGGAGGAGTCCATCGGGCCGAACCAGATCGGCCTCGTCCAGACCGGATGGTCCGGGAAGGCGCGCTCGATCTTGACGTCTGCTGTAGGGGCGGCGAAGAGGGTGAGGAGGAGGGTCGTCCACATGGTGAAGTGATGGTGGGGGTCAGGGCTCAGGGTGAGTCTAACGGGGTCCAAACCAAAGCGGACACAGGAGGAGGCGAGAGTTGCTACCCTCGAAGTCTCGTCCACGTGGAGGACCCCTAACTGAGCGCTCCCATGACCCGCAATTCGATACTCAGTGGAGGTGCGCTGATGCGCGCCCTCTTCATCCCCCTCCTCACCCTCTCTGCGTCCGCCCCCTCGGCCTGGAAGGTCGAGTGGACCGCCGACATCGAGGCTGGCATCGCGCGGGCCGAGGCAGAGGGTCGCGTCATCGTCCTCGCCTTAGGGGTGGTGGAGGAGGCGCGCAGCGAGGCTCACCTGAAGGAGATCTACGGGGACAGGAAGCTCTCGGCGTACTTTGACGAGTCCGTCAACATCCCTGCCTGGGCCTTCGAGGTGGATGAGGAGAAGGCGCTCCCGCGCTTCGGTGACCTGGAGCCGAGCGATCATCTGAACAACCTCGCGGTGATCATGGAGCGCTGGCTGCAGCCGAACGCTGAGGGCGTCGTCGCGCTCCCGCAGCATGTGTGGCTCTCTCCCAAAGGAGAGGTGCTGCTCTCCTGCACCTACGAGGTCGAGATGGAGGAGTTCGCGTGGTGCTTTGATGAGGCGCTGCGTCGCGCAGAGGTGGAGGATCGACCCGCGCTCGTGAAGGGGGCGCACCCGCCGCGGCGTCTCCTCCTCGGAGAGGTCTATCGCCTGATCGACGGAGACAAGCTCGGCCGCGGGATGAAGCCCGCTGAGCTCGAGGTGCTCTTGGATGAGGTCAAGAAGCGGATGCTCACGGAGCGAGATCGGGGCGACGTGATCCAGATCATCTTTACGGATGAAGACGACGGTGTGGAGTACCTGACGCAGCAGTTCGGGCTCTGGGAGCTAGGCGGCCCTGCGATCGCGCCCATCATCGACGGGACCTTCGAGCTCATCGGGCTCACCGCGTCGAAGAAGTACCTGGAGTGTCTCGAGAAGTTCTCTACGCACAACCGCGCGAGCTTGCGGATGCGCGTCGCCGTGGCCTATGAGCAGATCGGAGACCCTGACGGCCTCTCTGAAGTGAAGAAGGCCTTGAAGAAGGAGAAGGATGACGAGGTCCGCGCCGAGTGGGTGAGGGCCTTGGGGGCCTGCGGGCAGGGTGATAAGTCGACCAGCAAGACCCTCGTGAGGCTCGCGGAGAAAGAGAAGTACGACAGGGTGCGCAGGAACGCCATCCTCGCGCTCGGCCACGTGCTGCCGGAGGAGGGCGCGCTCGAGGCGCTCATGTCGATCGCCTCAGAGGGGGAGGGAGATGACCGCTACGCTGCGGTCTTGGCCCTGGCCCTCGGTCGCGCTGAGGAGGGACGCGGCGTCATGGAGCGGATGAAGGAGGCCGAGCAAGACGAGGAGCTGTTGAAGCTCCTGGATCGCTCGCTCAGCGTCTTGGACGGCGGCAACCTGAACGAGCTCCAGAGCTCCTTTAAGCTCATCAGTGAGAGCGAGCTCGACCGCTGGAGGCTCTTCTTTGTGCCTGTTCCGGAGGGATTCGGGGCAGATGAGGGGAGGTGAGCCCCGATGTTCTCGCTGTAGACGAGCCTCTTGTTTCTTGAGCAGGGCCGTTTCGGTGCGTTAGGGCCGCTCCCGCATCGTCCACTGCAAGGCTCAGGTACAAAGGCAAGAACCTCTCCCATGCCCCTGGGTTCACGTGCTGAAATCTGTGCGTCGCCCGTGGCGTCTCGAATCGCAGCCCCTCTCTCCGACCTCTTCCTATGAACCTCCTCTCTCATCCCCTGTCTCACGCTGCGCTCGCAGCCGCGATCCTCTCCGCGCCGCTCACCGCTGGTGACATCAAGTGGCAGGGGGACTACGAAGCCGTGCTCGCGACCGCAGCGGCGGAGTCTCGCGTGGTGTTCGTCGCCGTCAACATGGTGGGCGAGCGCGCCAACGAGCGGATGCTCAAGGACGTCTACACGGAGAAGAAGATCGAAGAGCTGGCGGAGCTAACGCTTAACGTCGTGGCCTCGAACTGCTGGCAGGAGGGGGCGTCAGCTTGCAAAGCCTTCAAGCCGCTGAGCCTTGAGGAGTTGAGGGAGCTCGACGTGCGGATACGGGGTGAGGTCCTGCGACCGGACGACCAAGGGTACGTCGTCGCTCCCCAGCACGTCTTCCTGAGCCCTGATGGCGGCGTGATCCTCTCGGTCCCTTACGAGGTGACCATCCATGAGCTTGAGTGGTGCTTTGTCACTGCGATCCAGAGCTTAGATCCGGAGGCCGATGTGGCGATGTCCAGCAAGGCTCGCGCGCCTAAGCGCCTGATCCTCGGGGATGTTTACGACGTCTCGCAGGGGCTCTCAGGGCGCACCCTGACCCGGG
>JAKVCE010000341.1 GCA_022447405.1 Planctomycetota bacterium
CGCGCCACGCGCCCGCGCCGTCGCCAGCCTTCTTGAGCTCGAGGGCGCGCGCCATGATCGCGTCCAGGCGCGCTGCGCCTCCGTCGGGAGCGATGAGGGTGCTCGGGATGTAGGCGATGTCGGCCAGCCCATCGCTCCCGGTGGGCAGCCCTCGTGGACCGCTGACCTCACCGGTCTCTGGGTCCCTGAACCCGGCGAGGACGACGATGTCCTCCTCGAGGTTTTGAGCGCGCTCTTCAGGGAGGACGCGCTGGTAGCTGAGCCGGACGATCTGCCCTCGCTCCCAGGTGCTCGAGGGAGGGTCGAGCGGGACGTCCTCGATGAGGATGGCGTCGCTCAACAGGTCGATCCCGACGCGGAGCTCGTAGTCCACCGAGAGGTCACGCCTAGGGATGATCTGGATCTGGACCTCGACGACCCCAGGCGTCGCTTGGCATGGGCTCGCGACCTCCGCAGAGATGGCCACAGGGACATCTTCGCTGGGCAGGGCGCCGAGGGAGGCCAAGGAGAGGAGCGCGGGGAGGAGCTGCACGCGCCGAGGATAACCGCTCGCGCGATCGAAGGCGCCCAGGGCGGGGCCCAGCGCCGCGAGGGACCTGTTAGGCTCTTGGCCGTAACGAGCTCAACCCAGACCCTGAAAGGACCACCGCTCACCATGAAGATCCTCCTCTCTCTCACCGCGCTCTGCGCCTTCCTGCCCTTCACCTCCAGCGCTCCCGCCGCCAACCCGGCCGCGAGCCCGCGCCACTGCCAGGTCCCCTGTGGGATCTACGGCGACAAGATGCGCGTCGACATGATGATGGAGGACGCCGCCACCATCGAGAAGGCCATGACCTCCATCCAGGCGATGGACGCCGAGGAGAACCCCAGCAAGAACCAGATGGTCCGCTGGGTCATGAACAAGGAGTCGCACGCCCAGAACATCCAAGACACCGTCGCGGCTTACTGGCTCGCGCAGCGCGTCAAGGCTCCCAAGGACGCCGCCGGTAAGGACAAGTACCACGCCCAGCTCTCAAGCCTGCACCGTGTCACGGTCGCGGCCATGAAGTGCAAGCAGACGACGGACAAGGCGCATGTCGACGCGCTCCGCAAAGCGGCGCTCGACTTCAGCGGCACCTACTTCAGCGCCGAGGACTTGGAGCACATCAAGTCGCACCACGCCGGCGACCACAAGTAGCGGGCGACGCCAAAAACTAGGGCCCGCGCCCCCTCCCTCAGCGATGAGGTGAGAGGGCGCGGGCCCTTCTTTGTCGCTGCTTCGTCAGATGCGCTCGTAGAGCCAGACGAAGGAGGTGCGCTTGGGAGAGGGGATGAGCTTGTCTAGCTCCTTGCGCGCGGCGGACATCTTCTCCCTGTTGGAGCTCAAGGCGTCACCGTGCTTGTCGTAGATGGAATCGACAGCATCGTCAAACTCGTCGCTCTCCAGGTCGAGCTCTTCGATCTCCTTGGAGATCTTCGCAAACACCTCGCTCGACTCCTCTTCAAGGGCCTTGATCTCTGCCTTGAGGGTCTCAGCGCGTGCGCTCTCCTCTGCGTTGAGCTCGCGTCCCTTGGGTGACCACATGGAGTAGCCGCCCACGATGAGGTCGAGGTCCCCGTCGCCGTCGTGATCCACGACCGCGGGGTAGAGGCCGACATCGGGTCGCGTGGGCTCGGAGCCGCTCCGCTCGACGGGCGCGATGATGGGCTTCAGAGCGCCGAACTTCGGCTCGCCGACTTTTCCGTCGTTGAGGGCGAGATAGACGCCGCCGCCATCTCCCTCCTGGCTGTAGGAGTCAGAGTAGGTGCCAGCGATGAGGTCCATGTCGCCGTCCCCGTCCCAGTCCACGAGCTTCGGCGTGGTCATCTTCGCCGGGAGGGCGAAGGCGACGTCGCCCGCCATGACGGGGATGTTCATGCCAGTGAACTTGGGGTCCGTGCGTGTCCCTTCGTTCATCTGCACGTAGAGGTGCCCGCCCTCGTAGGTGCCGAGGAGGAGGTCGTAGTCACCGTCGTCGTCCCAGTCGAAGGCGAGGGCCGAGATGCAGCGCTCGCCGGTCGCCTCGCCATCAGGCAGCGAGCGTCCGAGGTCCTGGTGCTCTTCTGCCTCGTCGCTCCAGATGCTGGAGACGAGGATACGACGTCCCTCGCCGTCCTTGATCCGCTCAGGGGTCGTGAAGCCCGCCTCGCTCCCATAGCTCACGTGGGGGGAGCCGTCGAAGGTCGCGGTGATGTAGTCCAAGTGTCCGTCGGCGTTGAGGTCCACAAACTGTGAACCCATGCCGATGCATCACCAGTTGTTGAAGTCGAGGGGTTCTTTGTCGCTACCCAAGAGGGGCTTCTCTTCACCGAAGGTCATCGGCGTGGTGCCCTTCCCGTGCGCGACCGTCACGCGACCCATGAGGTCAGCGATGAGGATGTCCAGGTGACCGTCTCCGTCGACGTCGTGGAATGCGGGGGAGGGGTAGGCGCGCTTCTCTCCGAGGAGCTCAGCCCCGGCCATGACTTGCTTGGGCGCGGCGAACTTCGGCGCCGTGTCGACCTTTTGTGAGGCGACCTCTCCGAGGGAGGGGGCCGTCAACCCGAGCACGATGAGGAACAGCTTCATGTGACGTTCTCGTCTGGTGTTGATTCGAATGGAGTGAGTAGGGCGCTGCTGCTGTCTTAGGCGGAGGGCAGCGCCTGATTCAATCTAGCCTATTCCGTGCGGACTGGTCCCACAGATAAGCGTTCGGGCGTCGAGAGACGCTTCCTCCGGCGGGGTCTGCTGCAGAGGCTCATCCATGAAAAAGCGCCCCGCTCTCCTTTTGGGAGGAGCGGGGCGCCCTGTTCTCTTGGAGGCGTGTCTAGTTGCCGCGACCGCCGCCGCCGCCGCCGCGTCCACCGCGACCGCCGCCGTCACGTCCGCCGCCCCAGTCTCCCCAGCCGCGGCCGCCGCTCTCTTCGGAGATCTGGCCAGCGAGGTCCTCTCCGAAAGAGAGGTTGAGTTGCTCGG
>JAKVCE010000342.1 GCA_022447405.1 Planctomycetota bacterium
ACGCTCCGAAAGTCCTCGTCTCCTCCTTGCAAGGCGTCTTCACGCCGCTCGCCTCTATCGAACAGATGCAGCGGGACCTCCTCTCCCTGCGGGTCGGTGATGAGCTCGACCTCGCTCGCCTCCAAGAGCGCCTCGCTGGTCGCGGGCACTCGCGCCAGCCGCTGGTCGAACGGCCTGGTGAGTTCAGCGTCAGAGGTGACGTGCTCGACCTCTGGCTCCACGCCAGCGCTGAGCCGCTCAGGATCGAGCTCTTCGATGAAGAGATCGAGTCCTTGAGGTCCTTCGACCCGGAGAACCAGCGCAGCACCCAGACCCACGCGGAGGTCGAGCTCTGCATGACCGACGCGGCCTCCAAGGAGGAGGACGGCGTCCTCCCCTTCAAGCTCATGGGAAAGGACGCCTGCGTGGTCGAGGTCGAGCCCCTCAGGCTCGAGGACCACGTCCAGACGCTCGCGGTACAGACCCCCGACTTCGGGAAGGCGCACATGCAGCTAGAGGCCTGGGCCGAGGCGCGGCCGCGGGTCTCACTGCAGAGCCTCCCGGGGGACGACCACACGCTGCAGACCTTCTCCGTCCAGGGCCTCTCCGTGGGGACCAAGGCCGCGCCGAGCGCGCTCGCAGAGGAGCTGGAGCGCGGGGATCGCGTCGTGGTCCTGTGCCAGAACGAGGCAGAGCAGCACCGCTTCGCCAAGGTGATCGAGGAGTCCGGCGGCGTCCCCGGCGTCGAGCTCGGCCTTGGGAGCCTCGGCCGCGGCTTCCGCCTGCCAGCGCCCTCAGACGGGCTGCTGATCGTCAATCACCGCGAGCTCGTCGGGCTGGTCGGTCGGCAGCGGTCCAAGGCCCACAGGCGGACCCACGGGACGCGCGCGCTGCGCTCCTTCTTCGAGCTCAAGATCGGCGACCTCGTGGTGCACGCGGTCCACGGGCTCGCCCGCTTCGAGGGCCTCTCCAGGCTGGAGCGCGGAGGCGGAGAGGAGGAGCACCTGCACCTCGTCTTCGCCGACGATGTGAGCCTCTACGTCCCTGCAGCTCGCATCGACGTCGTGCAGCGGTACATCGGCTCAGGGGCGGCCCCGACCCTCGACAGGATCGGCGGACAGACCTTCCGAAAGCGCAAGGAGCGCGTGCAGAAGGCGCTGGTGGACCTCGCGAGCGACCTGCTCGAGGTCCAGGCGAGGAGAGAGACCGAGCGGCGCAACCCCTGGAAGACAGACCCAGAGCTCTTGGCGGACCTGCTCGGCTCCTTCCCCTATGAGGACACCCCAGACCAGGCCAAGACCGACGCTGAGCTCGCGAAGGACCTCTCCTCGGACAAGGTCATGGACCGGCTGCTCTGCGGAGACGTCGGCTTCGGAAAGACGGAGCTCGCCGTGCGCGCGGCCTTCCGGGTCGTGAGCGGGGGGGGCCAGGTCGCGATCCTCGTCCCGACCACCGTGCTCGCGCAGCAGCACTTTGAGACCTTCAAGGAGCGCTACGCCGACTTCCCTGTTTCGGTCGGTGTCATCTCGCGCTACTCGAAGCCCGCGGATGCCCGGGAGACCCTCAAGCGAGCCGGGGAGGGCAAGGTCGACGTCCTCATCGGGACGCATCGGCTGCTCTCCAAGGACGTGGAGCTGCCCGAGCTGGGGCTGCTCATCATCGATGAGGAGCAGCGCTTCGGGGTCACGCACAAGGAGCACTTCAAGGCGCTCCGGGCGAAGGTCGACGTGCTCACGCTCACAGCGACTCCGATCCCGCGGACCCTGCACATGTCGATCTCAGGCGTCCGGGACATCTCCGCGTTGACCGTCCCCCCCACCGGGCGCAAAGAGATCGCCACCAAGCTCGGCTACCTGCAGGACACCGACGCCGTGCGAGAGGCGATCCTGAGAGAGCGCAACCGCGGCGGACAGGTCTTCGTCCTGCACAACCGCGTGAAGACGATCGAGGCCGCCGCCAGGGAGCTCGCCGCGCTCGTGCCAGAGTGCTCCTTCGCGATCGGGCACGGCCAGATGACCGGCGGCGAGCTGCGCGAGGTCATGGAGACCTTCATGCGCGGCGAGGTCGACGTCCTGGTCGCGACCACCATCATCGAGAGCGGCATCGACATCCCCGCGGCAGGGACGATCATCGTGCAGAGCGCGAACATGTTCGGCCTGAGCGAGCTGCACCAGCTCCGCGGGCGCGTCGCGCGGGCCGGGCAGAGCGGCTACTGCCTCCTCCTCGTCGACAAGCACAAGCCCCTGAGACAGGCCGCGCGCGATCGCTTGAAGGCCCTCGAGGAGCTCTCGCAGCTCGGCGCGGGCTTCGCCATCAGCATGAAGGACCTCGAGATCCGAGGCGCAGGGAACATCCTCGGCCCAGAGCAGTCAGGGCACATCTCAGCGGTCGGATACGACCTCTACTGCAAGCTCCTGAGGGGGACGATCGACCGCATCCAGGAGGGCGTCAACCTCGAAGACCTCGCCAAGACAGAGCTCCTCGACCCAGGCGTGGATCTCCTCCTGGGGCTCGACGCCTACCTGCCAGAGGAGTGGGAGCCCGACCCCGAGCGGAGGCTGGAGCTCCTGCGTGAGCTCTCCTCTGTGCAGGACAGCGCGGACCGCGAGGCCGCGCAGGCGATGCTCTCGGACCGCTTCGGGAGGATCCCGGAGGAGGTGCTGAACATCCTGCGGACCTACGAGCTCCGCGCGCGCCTCGAAGCCCACGGCGTCACGGGCCTCTCCTGGAAGGAGGACCGCTACCAGCTCGAGTTCACCGACAGGGTCAGCATCGAGGCGTGGCTCGGCCCCCAAGAGGCCGAGCTGAGGCCGATCCGACACGGGCTGGCGCACCTGATGTTGCCCGCGCACGTGACAGGCCCCGTCGACGCCCTCAGCTGGCTGGAGTCGCTGCTCTAGTCAGCGCGAGCCCTGCTCAATGCAGGGCGGCATTCGGCAGGCACAAAGGGATAGAATCCCCGCATGCACCTCGCCACCCTCGC
>JAKVCE010000343.1 GCA_022447405.1 Planctomycetota bacterium
AAAGCAAGGGCTTAGGGCAGCCCCATTCCTTTGGAATTAGGACCGCTTCTTGCGTCTCCTGCGCTTGCGCTTGCGCCTCCTCCCGTGGCGACGCTCCTCGAGGATCTCTTCGTCGGTGAGCTCATTCGCCTGCATGAGGCGGTCTACCCACCCCTGATATATGTCGTAACCACGACCCTTAGCGCGGCTGCGAATCCTGAACAGCGCCAAGGCGTCTTGGAAGTCCTCCGTCAGGCAGAAGAGCAGCGGTCGGAAGGCCTGCTTCCCTTGAGCCGTGAAGCGGCCCTGTAGCGTCAGGAGGCGCCTCGCCTTTGACGCGTCCTTGCGTGGGAGTCGCGCGCCGCTGGTGAAGGGCTCAAGGATGGAGTCTGCAGCGTTGGCGATGTTGCGGATCGCAGCGCCTTGAAGCTCTTCCGCCTCAATGCTCGCCCGGGCCTCGACGAGGTCGTGGATCAGGAGGGCGACCAGGACCGCGTTGCTGGGTAGCTCCCCTGATTGGATGTCTGCATCGAGCGCCTCCAAGAGGCGCCAGAACGATTGTCTGACGGCCTCGCTGTCGGCGGTCCTGCGTCCGGGATCTAGGTGTCGATGAAGGCCTGGGAAGATCGGTTCGAGCGCAGAGCATGATCGGAGCTTCTTGAAGGCGCCCATCGCGGTCCCTGATCGAAGGAGCCGCAAGATCTCTTCGAGGATCCTCGGGGGCGCAGAGCGGTCCAAGTCCGCAGCGCACCTGGACATCGCGGACCAGGTCTGCTTATCGATGCGAAAGTCCAGCCTGGTGGAGAACTTGATCGCTCTGAGGATTCGAACGGGGTCCTCTGAGAGCCTCGTTCGGGGCTCCCCGATGGTGCGAAGGCCCCTCCCGTCTAGGTCTTCCATCCCTCCAACAAAATCCAGGATGTCGCCCTCGAATGGATCCAGGAAGAGCGCGTTGACGGTGAAGTCGCGCCTGAGCGCGTCCTCTGCCGCTGTCCCGTACTCGTTGTCCTCAGTGATGAGGAGCTCGGACCCCGGCGGTGACTCGCTCGGGGCCCTGCGAAATGTGGCCGTCTCGATGATCTCGTCCCCGTATCGCACGTGCACGAGGCGGAACCGGCGACCGATGATCCGTCCGGTCCTGAAGAGGCGCTTGGCTTGGCGGGGCCTCGCGCTCGTGGCGACATCGAAGTCCTTTGGGGCTCGCCCGATGAGGAGATCGCGCACGCACCCGCCCACGAGGTACGCCTCATGACCGCTCCGCTGAAGCCTCGAGATGACCCGGAGCGCGTTCTGCCCTCTCGCTCTGGCCTCCGCGAGGAGTGATTCATCAGCCTCGTAGACCACGGGGGTCGGCAAGGGCGTTCGGGGGGGGCGATCTCCGGCTCTGTTGCTTTTTCTTCGTTGGCTCATGTCTAGCGTGCCGCTCGGGGGGGGAGGGAGCTCCCCTCGGCCATAGCGTGGTGTTCGCTCGGGCGGGCGCAGGTCCATAGCTTAGCCGCGAAGACAGACTCTGCAATGAGGGATGGCGTCTTGTCGCGGCTCTCCTGTCGGAGTAGGCTTCGCCGCACAAAGGGCAGTAGCTCCAATTGGTTAGAGCGACTGATTCCAAATCAGTAGGATCGGGGTTCGAGTCCCTGCTGCCCTGCCAGCGCTTATCGCCGGGCGCTCGCCTTGGGGTTAGCGTCCACAGGGTGAGTGATCAGCCATTGGGCTCAACAGAAGCTATGCATTCGCAGCCTTTTGAAGACTCAGCTCCTCGCGAGGACCTCGGCGACGAGCCGTCCGGCGGGGGCGACGTGGAGCCTTCCGACTCCCCCGGTGACGCGGCCGAGGGCCAAGCGGAAGAGGATGTGCCCGCGGGCCCCGACGTCCCGGCCCCTTCGGTGGATGAGCTGCGCGCAGCGATGGACTGGGCCTTCTCTGGCGAGGAGGTCGAGGCGAGCCTCTTGGACATCTATGCGCAGCACGCGCACATGCTGCTTGATGAGAATCGCAGGGTGAATCTGACCGCGATCCTCGACCCCAAGGAGGTTGCCGCAAAGCACTACCTGGACTCTTGGCGCATCACCCAGTTCTTGCCGCTCTTCGGGCACACCGTGGTTGACGTCGGAACGGGAGGCGGTTTTCCGGCAGTCCCGGTCGCTGCCGCAGAGCCCATGGCCAGAGTGACTGCCCTGGACTCCACCAAGAAGAAGGTGGATTTCGTTCAGCGGTCGGTTGACGAGCTCGGGCTCAAGAACGTTCAGGTCCACTGGGGGCGAGCCGAAGATTTTCTCCAGACGGAGCGCGCAGACTTCGCCATCTTCCGCGCCGTCAGCTCTGTGCGCGAGAACGTCCGGACTCTGCGGAAGGTGAAACAGTCCGTTCGTGACGTTGTCATGCTGAAGGGGAAGTCCTGGTCTCGTGAGGTTCGAGCCGCTGAGCGAGAGGCCGAGCGTCTTGGGTTCCGCCTGGACACCGTATGGGAGCACTCGCTGCCGGGTGAGATGGGGGAGCACGTCATCCTCGTCTATCAGGCTCCTGGCTCCCTGGGGCGCTGAGCGTGTCTTGGCTCGCGCTCAGCCTGAAGGGCGTCCTCTATGTGGCGGGCGGCCTGCTCCTGCTCGCCGCCCTCCTCGCGATCGCCGCGTGGCCAAAGGACAACTCCTTCTGACGCCATCGAAGGTGAGTGGTGCCCGGAGGGGGAGTCGAACCCCCACTCCCTTAACGGGAACATGGACCTGAACCATGCGCGTCTGCCAATTCCGCCATCCGGGCCGATGGAAGGCGGAGGAAGATAGGTGGGCGGAGGCGCGGGGTCAATGGTGGGTCACTTGCTAGAGTCTCTGGGTGGCCAAGAAGCAGAAGAAGGGTGACCGCTCAAGCGTCGCGGCTGGGGAACACCGGACCGTCTCCAAGAACCGCCGAGCGCGGTACGAGTACGAGATCTTGGATGAGCTAGAGTGCGGAATTGAGCTCGTAGGTACTGAGGTCAAGGGGC
>JAKVCE010000344.1 GCA_022447405.1 Planctomycetota bacterium
TGGGTGTCGCTGCCTGCGTAGCCGAACAGGATGCGCCCGTCGAGGAGCCAGTCGATCCAGGCGCCGACGTGGTTGCCTTGCCCAGAGACGGAGGCGCCGTTCCAGATCTCGACGCCGTGCAGTCCGCCGCCCTCTTGTCCGACCGTGGAGGAGATGCTCTCCCAGCCGAAGGTGCCAGCGTTGGGGTGGTTGGCGATGCCGAAGCCGCCTTGGGCATTCACGATGGCGAGGTTCTGATCGAAGGGGTCGAGGACGTCGGAGAAGAGCCCGTCGCAGAAGCCGAGGAAGCCGTCCCCGCCGCCGTTGATGCGGCTGGTGATCCCGTGCGCGCCCATGTGGTTGGCCGAGGTGGTGCCGAGGCAGAGGATGTCTGCGAGGTCTGTGCCTGTCTGGTCGCCGACCTCGTCGCTGGAGAGCTCGAGGTGTGGCAGGACCTGGAAGGTGCTGTCGGAGGCTGAGACGCACTCTGTCAGGATGCTCTGGTATTCGGCGTCGCTGTTGACGCAGTAGGCGTGGTCCGTGGCCGTGAACCAAGTCGTCCCGAGGGCCGCGTACTGGGAGCGGAGCTGGGCGAAGCTGAAGCTGCCTGAGACCTGGAAGCTCTCGGCGGTGCAGTTCTCTGAGGGCGCGCACGCGCCAGCGGCCTCTCCGTGACAGGAGTGGACGTGCATGTCGCCGCGGTGGATCTCGGTCGCGCCCATGGTCTGGGCGTAGGACTCGGGCGCGCCCAAGGCGCGGGGGAGGAGCTCGACGCGCGCGGTCGTCGAGGTGCTCCGCTGGGGCTCACCCGGGGCAGACCAGGTGACGCTGAGGGTGAGCTCGACGGTCTCTCCGGGGGCGTCCTCGGTGGAGAAGAGCTCGCCCAGCTGGAGGGTGAAGGGCTCCTCATGCATGGGGAGCTCTCGTCCGGAGGCCCACTCTCTGCGCAGCTGCGCGAGGAGGGCCTCGCCCTCGTGCACCTTCTCATCGATCTTGTGCCCGAGGAAGAAGCCCGCTTGCTCGTCTGCGAAGGCGCGACGGCGACCGTGGATGTGCGTGAGCTCGTGGGGGAGCCGCTCGATGATGGTGCCGAGCGTGCCGAAGCGCGGGTCGCCGAAGAGCTCGCGGTCGAGGGGCAGGTCGACGAGCACTCCGTCGGAGGTGGAGACCTGCAAGCGCTCAAGCTGCACGCGGCGGCCGTCTACGGGGTCATAGACCATGACCGAGCTCGCGACGCCGAGGAGCTCAGAGGCAGATTTCATCACGTGGGGCACGAGGAGGATGTCACCCCTGGCGCCCTCCTCCTCCGGGCCCTGGCTCGCGGCTATGGCGAGGGCAGCGAAGAGGGAGAGGGCTGCGATGCGTCGGAAGGGGAGGATGGTGTTGCTCATCAGCGGTCTGTTCTGGGGTTCGGGCCTCGCATGGAGGCTTTCGCAATAGCTCGCTCGTGCCCCTTCATCATAGCCCGCTTTCTGAATTTCCAACGTCGCGCCGCCGGACGGGCCCTAGGGGTCGCCCCGGAAAGAGAGCTGGGGAGAGGCGCGGGTCGCGCCCCTCCCCAGTGGGAGTCGCCTCTGCAGCAGAGGCGCGTTGGAGCAGAGCTCAGCTGGTCCAGGTGATCTCGTAGCCGTTGGAGAGGTTGAACTGCGTGCTGCAGGGAGATGAGTTGGGGTCCCTGTACCAGATCTGATAGCGCTTGGTGTCTCCAGCGCTCACGCCGCCGTTCGCTGCGATGTTGGTCGTGGTCTGCGATGCGCCGCTCGAGTCAGCGAAGCGGACCTGCAGCCTGATGACGCCGCCGCCTGCGCAGCGGAGACCGTCGCCGAAGGGGTTGCCGTTGGCGGAGTTGACGGCGTTATTGCCTTGGAAGTAGAGGCCGGGCTGGCTCGGGATGAGGTTCTCTGCAGAGAGGACGAGGTTCGCCGCGGAGACGCTGGCGGAGCCGCCCGCGGAGAGGAGCGCGCCGCTCCCAGAGCCGTTGGCGCAGCCTTCGCCGGCGCCGCCAGTGTTCCCGCAGGGGCAGGCGGTGCCGCTGCCGTCGCCGCTGCAGTAGGAGCTGCCGGGCTCGTTGCTGATCACGTCGGCGGTCCCGTGGAAGGTGCCGGTGATGGTGAAGGTCGCGCTGATGCCGGTGCCAGCGTCGACGAAGTCGAAGGTCGCTACCTGATCCGAGTGGAGGACCACTTGGCCTGAGGAGTCGATCGTCACAGAGCCGCTGTTCGCGCTCGGGGGGCCGAAGGTGCCAGCGAGGTCGGTGACGGAGGGCGACCCGCCGAAGGGGGTCACGGAGAGCGAGCCGCTCTCAAACATGACGATCCAGTTGGTGTTGAAGTCGCCCGCGGCGTCGATCGTGAAGGCGTCCGTCGTGACCGAGAAGACGAGGTTTGTGACGACGATGTCGGCGAGGTGAATACCGAAGGGGCCAGGGATGTAGCCGTTCAGGTCAGTCGTCACGGATTGGCTCGCGCCAGTGATCACGCCTCCAGAGAAGGGGGAGCCAGTGAGGGTGACGTCCGACGTACCCTGAACCTCGAAGTTTTGGTCGGGGACGCCGACGAGGCTGCCGAGCGAGGTCGTTGCTACCCAGCTCCACTGGTTGTCCTGGGTGACGTGGTTGAAGGTGTAGTCTTGTGCGGCGGCGGGGGTCGCTGTCAGGGCGAGCAGGGCCAGGCCGAGAGCGGGGGACAGGAGGGTGCGTTTCATGGCGTCTTGATGCATGTGTGTGGAGCCGAGCGCAGTGGGCGTTGGCTGTCGTCAGGGAGTTCTCGTTTCTTCTCAGTGCCCGTCAGTCTTCTTGTGAGAGGACGTATAGACGGCTCGAACGGGTCTATAGGGCCTTGGATAAGGGTATCACTTGAACCGCAGAACGGGCAGAATTGGGCTCCTGGAGGCCATGACTGTGCTTCCCCGGACCGGGTGAATGGGATAGCTTCACCCTCCATTCATGCTCTGGAACCATC
>JAKVCE010000345.1 GCA_022447405.1 Planctomycetota bacterium
GACAGGCGTTGAGCTCGACTTCGTCGGCGCGGTCCCCGTGGGCGTCTCTGGCAGGGTCCTCTCTGTCCTCAAGCGAAAGTTCGTCGTCCAGTAACACCGCAAAGAGAGCGATCAACGTGAACCCGGACATCAGCCAAGCAGAAGTCGACGCCCTCCTCGGAGCCGAGGGGCAAGGGGCGGAGGTCATCAAGCCTCGCGACTTCACGCGGCCGAAGCGGCTCAGCGCGAGCCAGCTTGAGGCGCTCTGCAAACAGCTCAGCTCCTGCTTGCCGTCGATCGAGCGCGCTCTCTCTCTGCGCGGAAGCGGCGACTTCCAGCTCAGCCTCTTCCACGCCGAAGAGACATCAAGGACCTCCTTCCTCTCCTCCCTCGAGGAGCGAGGCTTCTACATCAAGTCCGTCTCCATCGACGGAGCAGCCGGCTGGGTCCAGTGGGGGCCGAGCGACGCCCGGCGAGCCATCGAGCGTGGCCTCGGCTGCGGCGTCGAGGCCTCAGACGACGCTCCCCTCTCTGACCTCGAGCGCTCCCTCGCTGGTGACCTCGTGATGATCATCGCCGCTGGCCTCACAGACGAGCTCGGCTTGTCTATGACCCAAGGTGAGGACTACGTCGAGCGCAGGCTCTTGCAGGCGAGCGTCGACGGCGCGCCTGGTGGTGACGAGCAGCGCATCTGCGTCACCCTTGAGCTCCGCGCCGAGGGCGTCCAATCCAAGCTCTACCTCTACCTGCCCGGCGTCACGCCGGCGGAAGAGACCGCGCCCCAAGAGGGCGCGCTCACCTCTCTCCCTGATCACCTCGATGACGTCGAGGTCTCGGTGAGAGCAGAGCTCGCCAGCATCGAGCTCCCGCTCGAGGGTGTGCTCGCGCTCGAAGAGGGCGACGTCATCACCCTCGGCTCTGGCCGCGACACCACCGCGCGCCTCGTCGTCGACGACCGACCCGCAGGCACCGCGGCCTGGACGCACTCTGGCGACCAGATCACCCTCTCCGTCCTTGACCTCTCTATCCGATCCACCGACTAAGGACCACGTGACGAACATGAAGAAGCAAACAACGAACGATGCTGTCGAGGAGTCCTTGGACCAGGCGACCGAAGCCCTCATCAAGCAGACAGATGAGCTCGCCGACGGGGGATCGACGGACGAGCCGATCGGCATCTCAGGCCTCATGAACGTCCCGGTACAGGTGACGGTTCAGCTCGGCACCACCCGCATGAACCTCTCCGACTTGATGCAGCTCGGGCCCGGCTCCGTCATGACGCTGGACCGCGAAGCTCATGAGCCCTGCGACATCCTCGTCAACGGGCGCGTCATCGCACGCGGCGAGATCGTGACCGTCGGCGAACAGTACGGCGTTCGGATCTCAGAGATCAGCCCCGCCAGCTGAGCGCAGCGCGAGGCGGCTGGAAGCGCTCTCGGGCGAACCAGCCGCCGCCGCCCTCCAAGACCTTCGCGCTGAGCGTCTCTGCGCAGGCGGGCGCCAAGAGGTTGGCCCGCGCGCCGAAGCCGCAAGCCAGCCACACCCGCTCACAGCCTGGCACCGCGCCGATGATCGGCGCCCCGTCAGGCCCCTCCCAGAGCGCGCGCTCACGCTCTTCGCCTGCGGCTGCGTCTCCGAGCGCGCGCGCGGCTAAGGCCCCTCTGTCTCCGGCCGCGTCATCCGCGCCGCCGACCCACAGCCTCCCTCCCCTCTCTGGGGCGGCGACGAGGTCACGCTGAACGCGGGCCCGCGGCCCTGCGCTCTCCGACTCAGCTGCCCCGAAGCGCTCTTCGAATGCGCCCTGTACCGAGCTGGCGTCGAGCTCTCCTGAGGGCAGGAACTCGAGGACCAGCGGCTCGCCCTCTTCGTCGGCGCGCACCTCACCGCGCTCGCTCTCTCCCCCGAAGGCGCGCTCACTCCAGGTCCTGCGGACGAGCGAAGGCGCGCCGCCAGGCGTCAGCGAGCACGCCCCTGCGCCAGCTATGACCACGTCATCTGCGATGATCTCTCCAGCGCTGGTCTCGATGAGGTGCGTCCCTTCCGCGGCTGCGCGCACCGAGAGCGCGCGCTCGCCCGTGCGGACCACTGCGCCAGCGTCGCGGGCGAGCGCCTCGAGACAGCTCCTCGCACACTCTGCGTCCAAGGTCCCTGCGTCGTCGTCGAAGACCTTGTCACCCTCTCGGCTGAGCGCTGCTCCCAGCTCATGGAGACGCTCCCAGCTGCTGAGCTCGGTCCCTTCCGAAACCTCGACGACCGCCCCGCAAGGGTTCCAGCCGGGGTCTCGCCCTGTCTTGGCTCGCAGGCCGCTCCAGAACCGGAGCCCCTGACGCACCTCGAGGGCGAGCTCCTCGCTGTCGAGGTCATGTCGACACAGCTCCAGCCTGGGGCTCGTGCGCTCTGCCCCGGCGAGGAGCAGGACGGGAGAGGAGAGCGGGTCTGTGCGCCGCGCCGCCTCGTGGGCGACGCAGAGCCCGGTCGTGCCGGAGCCGATGATGACGAGGCGCGCGCGCATGGCGCCCTGATTCTAGCCTCGCGGCGAGCCACTCTCCGCCTCGCGCAGTAGGATGCTCATTCC
Source organism: Planctomycetota bacterium (assembly GCA_022447405.1). Taxonomy (GTDB): domain Bacteria; phylum Planctomycetota; class UBA1135; order UBA1135; genus JAKVCE01. The sequence goes on from JAKVCE010000345.1 coordinate 2,555, forward strand.
ATGATCCCGGAGCGCAAGACACGCAAGATCCACGTCCGCGACCTCGCCATCGGGGGCGACTCGCCCATCGCTGTCCAGAGCATGGCCGCCACGCGCACCCGTGATGTGGAGGCCACCCTCCGGCAGGTCCGCATCCTCGAGGGAGCCGGCGCCGACCTCATTCGCATCGCAGTGGACAGCAAGGAGGACGTCGCGTGTCTCGGGGAGATCCGCAATGAGACCAGCGCGCGGCTCTCTGTGGACCTGCAGGAGAGCTATCGGCTGGCGACCCTCGTCGCCCCGCACGTCGACAAGATCCGCTACAACCCTGGCCACCTGCACCACCACGAGAAGTCGCGGCCCATCCCAGAGAAGGTCGCGTTCCTCGCTGAGACCGCGGGAGAG
>JAKVCE010000346.1 GCA_022447405.1 Planctomycetota bacterium
CTCGTACTCGAGTTGGCCGACTTGGGTGCTGCCCCGGACGAGGCTTCTCAGGTGGTTGAGGAAGCGTCCCGTGGCGAGGCGCCGTGAGATGGGCGCGGGAGCGGGCTCCTCGAGCGTGCGCCGCTCCAAGCTGCCATCGATCTCAAAACGGGGCTTGGGGTAGCGGGTGTAGCTCTCCTCTCCGCAGTAGTAGAGGTCGTTCTCGTAGGGGAAGAGGATCACGGTGTCCGGGGCGAGGTCTGCGCCTTCGCTCAAGAACCAGGCGACCTCCTGGTCAGTGGACCAGCCCTCTGTCCCGCCGTTGATGACTTGGACCTCTCGGCCCTCCTTGCGCCAGGCGCCCTCGAGGAGATCGACGAAGAGGGCCTCTCGGTCGACGGTGTAGCCCAGGACGAAGGAGTCTCCGAGGCAGAGCACGCGCCGCTCCGAGGGCGGCTTTGGGTCGGCGAGCTCGTCATCGCGTAGGCCGATGGAGTTCGTCTCCATCGTGATCTCAAGCTCAGAGGTCGAGCGCTCCACGCGGGCGTTGGGGCGCTTGGACCAGCCGAGCTCAGCGTCGAAGCGCGTGAGGCTCTCGGTGGGGCCGAAGCCGAGCAGGCGCAAGCCACCTTCGAGGGCGCCGAAACCAATGGCCAGGCTCATCAGGACGGAGAGCAAGACGTTGAGCGCGCGCATCTCAGCTCACCATCTCTGTGACGGAGTCTCCCTCGTGGCGGAGGGTGAAGCGCGTGTCTGCGATCTTCTTCTTGGCGTCTGCACGGACGATGTAGTTGTTCATGAACAACAGGTCCATGCCCGACAGGCTGAAGGTGTTGAAGGCGTGGCTGGGGTCCTCGACGATCGGCTCCCCCTTCAGGTTGAAGGAGGTGTTCATGATGACGGGGACGCCCGTCAGCTCTCCGAAGCGCTCGATGATCCTGTGGTAGCCAGGGTTGGTCTCCTTGTAGACCGTCTGCAATCTGCCGGAGCCGTCCTCGTGCGTGATGGAGGGGAGGACGTCGCGCTTCTCCTCGCGCACCGGGCAGACATAGAGCATGAAGCGGGCTGGGAAGTGCTGCTCTGCGTTGGGGAACTCGAAGAACTCGTCAGCGCGCTCCTCCAAGACGGAGGGGGCGAAGGGCCTGAAGGCCTCCCGGAACTTGATCTTCTCGTTGAGCTTCTCCTTCATCTCCGCCTTGCGTGGGTCGGCGATGATGGAGCGGCTCCCGAGGGCGCGCGGGCCCCACTCAAAGCGGCCCCTGAACCAGCCGCAGACTTGGCCGTCAGCGAGGGACTGCGCCACGAAGTCATAGAACTCCTCGTCGTCCTCGATCTTCTCGAAGGCGATGTCGTTCTTCTTGAGGAAGGCCTCGATCTGCTCGTCTGTGTAGCTTGAGCCGAGGTAAGCGTGGTCAAGCGCGGGGCCGCGGGGCTGCTCCAAGAGGTGGTTGTAAGCCCAGTAGGCTGCCCCCACGGCGCCGCCGTCGTCCCCAGGGGCGGGGTGGATGTAGACATTCTCGAAGGGCCCATCGCGCAGGATCTTGAAGTTGGCCACTGAGTTCAGCGCCACGCCTCCCGCGGTGACGAGGTTCTTCATCCCTGTCTCTTCGTGAAGCTTGGTGACCATCTTGAGGAGCACCTCTTCGGTCACTCGTTGGATGCTCGCCGCCATGTCGCAGTAGTAGGGGTCCAGCGACTTGTCCTGGAGCTTGGGGTCCCTGGCGGGCCTGCCGAAGTGCTCTGCGAAGGCAGGGGCGAGGGTCGTGTCGCGCGAGCGGTGGTACGCGAAGTAGCGCATGTCGTGCCAGAGCGAGCCGTCCTCTGCGACCTCGATGAGCTCGTAGATCTTGTCGGTGTACTTGGGCTCACCGTAGGGGTGCATCCCCATGAGCTTGTACTCGCCCTCGTTGATCTCGAAGCCGCAGTAGGCGGTGAAGGCTGAGTAGAGCAGGCCGAGCGAGTGGGGGAAGCGCAGCTCCTTGGTGACCTCGAGCTTGTTGCCGCGACCCACGCCCATCGTGGCTGTGCTCCACTCGCCGGCGCCGTCCACGGTGAGGAAGGCGGCCTCCTCGAAGGGAGAGGTGAAGAAGCTGGAGGCGGCGTGGGAGACGTGGTGGTCTGCGAAGAGCAGTTTGGACGCGGGGATGCCCAGCTCGCGGACGAGGTGTGACTTGATCCAGAGCTTGTCCGTGACCCAGCGCTGCATGGACTCACGGAAGACCGCGCTCGAGCGCGGGAAGGTCGCCATGGCCGAGAGCAGCATGCGCTCGAACTTGATGAAGGGCTTCTCGTAGAAGACGACGTGGTCCACGTCATCGATGCTGATGCCACCCTGCTTCAGGACGAAGTCGATGGCGAGGTGCGGGAGGCCGGGGTCGTGCTTGACGCGGCTGAAGCGCTCCTCCTCTGCGGCCGCGACGAGCACTCCGTCTGAGACGAGGGCTGCGGAGGAGTCGTGGTAGTAGAAGGAGAGGCCGAGGACGTTCATGGGGTCAGTCCTGCCTTTTGGCTGCGCTCAAGCTGGAGTTTCTGTCCTCCCAGGCGGTCCAGTTCCCGCGCGGACGCCTCCGCAGGTGGAGCGGGTCTGCGAAGAGCCGATACAGGACCGCGAAGGGGCCTAGGACGGCGAAGTAGAGGATCGTGAGCAGGGTCCGGGAGAGCATGCTCCCGAAGCGCTCCGTGAACTGAAGGAGGGCTTGCATGGGGACGTTTCTAGGCTACCTCATCGACCTCGCGGGGCCTCAATGGCGAGGTGTTTTAGCGGGAGGCGGCCCCCGTTGGGTCTAGGGACCCCAATATGGCCTCAGTCGACCACCAGGGTGCCCCTGAGGCGCTCTCTGTCCCTGTAGACATCGATCTCCAGGGCCGTGCCGCCCTCTAGGGCCTGGATGAGGCTGGCGAAGCTCGTCCGTTCGATGATCCTCCAGGCCCGTGAGAGGCGACCCTCGCTGGGCT
>JAKVCE010000347.1 GCA_022447405.1 Planctomycetota bacterium
AGCCGCGGTCGAGGCCGAAGGTGGAGTCGAGGGCGACCGCTGCGATGAATGCGCCGGTGCGGAAGCCCGCGTCGCGGTAGACCTCCGCCATGGTCGTGATGTTCCCGGGCAGGGCGGTGCGTCCGTTGTCCCGGATCCCGTGCTCGGGGGGGAAGGCGCCCGTGAACAGGCTCGCGTGGGTGGGGAGCGTGAGGGGCGCGTGGGCGAGGGCGTTCTGGAAGAGGACGCCGTTCTTCGCGACAGAGTCGATGGTGGGGGTCTCTGCGTTCTCGTAGCCGTAGCAGCCCAGACGGTCAGCCCGGGTGGTGTCCAGCCCGATGACGAGCAGGCTCAGGGCGTCCTCAGCGGTTTCAGCTCCTCCCGCGGGGTCCTCCTTGGCGCATGCGCAGAGGCTGAGGGCTAGGAGGAGGGGGAGGGTGTGTTCTAGGGCCAGTCGTCGCATGGTGGATGAGCATACGCAGCGATCGGGCGGTTGGCGACTTGCAGGGGAGCGTAGTTCCACGCCAGCCAGAGGCGGCGTAGGGTATGCGCGCCATGGCGAACAAGCGCGACCTCATCCAGCCCCGCACCTTGAAGGGCTTCCGGGACACGCTCCCGGAGTCCATGCACGCGCGCGAGTGGCTCCTCGGCACAGCCCGCGACGTGTTCCGCTCCTACGGCTTCGCCGGGATCGACACGCCGGCCCTGGAGTACGAGGAGATCTTGACGGGCAAGGGCGGCGAGGAGAGCGACAAGCAGATGTACGCCTTCGAGGACAACGGCGGCCGCCGTGTCGCTATGCGCTTCGACCTCACGGTCCCGCTCGCGCGCTTCGTCGCACAGCATGAGAACGAGCTCGGGACGCCCTTCAAGCGTTACCACGTCGGGCCGGTCTGGCGCGGCGAGAACACGCAGCGCGGCCGCTACCGCGAGTTCTACCAGTGCGACTTTGACACGGTCGGGACGGAGAGCATCGCCGCGGACTGCGAGTCCGCGATGGTGATCCACGACCTCTTGGACGCGGTCGCGGGCGGTGAGTTCACCGTGAGCATGAACAACCGACGCTTGCTCTCGGGGTACCTCGAGGGGCTCGGGCTCAGCGAGCGCGCCGCGCCGACCCTGCGCGCTTTGGACAAGCTCGACAAGATCGGCGCGGAGAAGGTCGCCGAGGAGCTGCGGCGTGAGGCGCAGGCTAGCGACGCGGAGGTGGAGGGAGTCCTCTCCCTCGCAGCGCTCGCTGGCACGCGCGAAGAGGTCATCAGCGCGCTCGCGCCCATGGTCGAAGGCAGCGAGCTCGGGGAGCGCGGGCTCGAAGAGCTGCGTGAGGTCTCCCGCGCCCTCGAGGCCGCAGGGATCAGCGAGTCGAGGGTCGTGATCGACCCCAAGACCGCGCGCGGGCTCGACTATTACACCGGGACGGTCTTCGAGACGCGGCTCAGCGATCTCCCAGACATCGGCAGCGTCTGCTCGGGTGGAAGGTATGACGAGCTGGCTGGCCTCTACACGAAGAGCCACTTGCCGGGGATCGGCGCCTCTCTGGGAGTGGACCGGATCCTGACCGCTCTCGAGGAGTTAGGCCGGGTCGAGCGCAGGGCGACCCCCGCGCAGGTCTTCATCCCTTACTTCGCGAAGGACCGCCTCGCGGACTACTTCGGGCTCGCCTCCACGCTCCGCAAGGCTGGCCTCGCGGTCGAGGTCTACCCGGAGCCACGCAAGCTCGGCGCGCAGCTCAAATTCGCCGACCGCCGCGGCCACGAGGTCGCCGTCATCGTCGGGGACACGGAGTGGGAGAGCGGGGTCTACCAGCTCAAGCACCTCGCGACAGGCGATTCCAGTGAGGTTGCTAAGGATGCCCTCGCTGAGGCGATCCGAGCGCTCCTCTCCTAGCAGGACCGATCAGGGCTCGAAGCTCACCGCGAGGGCGGAGGAGAGGTTGAAGCCAGGGGCTCCCATCGCAGGGTCGCGGTACCAGAACTGGAAGTACCAGGTCGAGCCGGGGGTGATGGCCCCAGCGCCTGAGTTGGCAGGGCTCTGGTCCAAGAAGCTCGAGATCTGCGCGTCTCCAAAAGTGTCGAACTGCTGCGCGGGGGGGACCCTGAAGAGACCGGCGCCGTTGGCAGAGACGCAGCGGTAGCCGTGGCCGAAGGGGACCTCGGTAGAGCCCCCACCGTAGTAGAAGATGCCGAACTGGTTCGGGACTCCGCCGTAGACGGAGAGCGCGAGGTCGTTGGCGAGGACGGAGGTCGTCCCAGCCCAGTCGAGCGTCGCGCCTGCGCCCGCCGTGTTCGGCGCGCCTGTGCAGTAAGGCGTCCCGCCGCCGGGGATGAAGATGCCGCGCGCGTCCGGGCCGCCGAGGGCTGCGATGGCCTGGTCAGGCATGAGGGCGTTGACGATGGCGAAGTTGGCGCACCAGACTTCGCCCACATCGCTGCCGCCGTCATTGTCTGTGAGGATCCAGTCGGGGTTCCCCGAGCCTGCGGCATAGAGCCAGTCGGGGGCTGCGAGCTCGTCATCCGAGAGGACCTTGACGCCGTTCACGAAGACCGCCGAGGTGTCGTCGGCATAGTTCACGCGGTTGGCGATCCGCACCCACTCTCCGGTGTTCCAGTCGCCGCCGCCGACGTAGCCAGAGCCCGCGGAGTAGAAGCCGCCGCTGCCCGCGTCGAGGAAGAACTCAGCGTCGTTGGAGTTCGAGGCGTTGCCTTGCCAGAGGGCCTGGAGCGCTGAGTAGCCGGAGGGGACGTAGAGGTCCCAGATCATCGTGAAGTGGAAGACGTCACAGCAGCCGCCGCCGCCGTTGCCGGGGGCGTTGTAGAACATCTCGAGGCCCGTGTTGGAGCCGGACACCTCGTCGAAGTGGAGGCAGTTCGCCTGGACGCCGTTGATGTGAGGGATCGCGCCGCCGGTGGGCTCGAGGGTCCAGTCCGAGCCGTAGGTGATGTTGCGCGGCG
>JAKVCE010000348.1 GCA_022447405.1 Planctomycetota bacterium
TAGAGCTCCTCCTCGCCGCCCGGCACGTGGTACCAGCGGTAGCGATCATCGGAGAGGGAGAAGCGCAGCTCCGCCCCCCAGCGCGTGGGGCGGACCGAGCGCTGGGAGAGGGCGAAGGGGCGATCGAATGAGGGGTTGAGCGCGTCCATCCCTGCTGCTTGCGAGAAGAACTCCGCAGCGTTGTCGAGCTCTAGCCGCGCGAGCATCGTGGGAAAGACGTCGACGAGGCTGATCGTCCTGGAGATCTTGCGGGGCTGGGCGACGGCGTCTCCGGGGAAGCGGATGATGAGCGGGACGCGGACGTTCTCATGGGTGATCGTCCCGTGCTCGAGCCAGGCGTGCTGGCCGAGAGATTGACCGTGGTCAGAGGTGAAGCAGAAGAGCGCGTCCTCCCAGCGCCCGGTCTCTTGCAGCGCGCCTTGGAGCGTGGCGACCGCGGCGTCTGTGGCGAGGACGTCTGCGTCATAGCGGTCATAGAGCGAGCGGACCAAGGCGTCGCTGACCTTGAGTCGCTCTGAGTCGCTCTCGAGCGGCACGCGCTTGGCGAAGTCAGCGTCCAAGAGCCGACGGAGCTGCACGGCGTCCAGCTCTTGGAGCGCCGCGATGTCCACCTCCCGCTCTGCGAGGAGCTCGTCGAGCGCCGAGTCCGCTTGGAAGACCTCGTGCTCAGGAGCGGGGATGTTCGGCTCGTGGGGATCCCAGATGTGCACCCAGAGGAAGAGGGGCTGGTCAGCGGGGGCCTCCTCGCGCAGCCATGTGACCGCGCGCTCTACCGTCTCAGCGGCCGGACGCGAGCGCTCTTCAAAGGTGCGCGCGTCCTTCGCCGGGTGCTCGTCGAAGTGGTCGAAGCCAGCGTGGATTCCAGTAGGGCGGGAGACCGTAGGGCCGGAGACGAAGGCGGCGGTGGTGTAGCCAGCCTCCGAGAGGACGCTTGAGATCGGCTGACGCCCGCTCGACGGCGTGTAAGGCGTCACGACCGCGCCGGTGTTGGCGACGTAGCCGTGCTGGTGGGGCCAGAGGCCGGTGAAGAGCGAGAGGTGCGAGGGCAGGGTGGTCGCCATCGGCGAGATGCATCGCTCGAAGAGGACGCTCTCTCGACTGAGGGCGTCGAGGGTGGGTGAGGGCTCTCGGAAGTAGCCGTAGCAGCCGAGGTGATCGGCGCGCAGGGTGTCGACCGTGACGAGGACGATGTCCGGTCGGCCAGGGATCTGGCCGAGCTCAGGCTCTGGCGCCCCGCACGCGGCGGAGAGCAAGAGGAGGGCGAGGGGTAGTCTCGGGAGCGGGTTCATCGGGCGCGTCTCATGTGGATCTTCGGCGGAGGAGGCTGGCGTCTCAAGAATGCGCGCCGATCCGCGGCTCATGGGACCGAATACGAGAGACATGAGCCACCCCCATTTCAACGACCAAGGGACCCTCTCCTGGCACACCAAGTGGAGTGAAGCCCACGCCGCGGCCGTCGAGGGGGGGAAGAAGATCTTCATCGAGTTTGGCAGGGAGTTGTGAGGGCAGTGCCGGAGCCTCGTGGAGGCTCTCATCCCGCGCCCTGACATCGGGCCGGTCCTCCAAGAGGGCTTCGTCGCCCTAGCGGCGGACTGTGACGACCCCGAGGAGGAGGTCATCGACCTCGCCCGCAAGATCGAGGACGCCTACATGCTGCCCTTCGTCATCGTGGCGGACTCCAACGGGCAGTTCCTCGCGGGAGCGAGCGGGATGCAGACTCCGGAGGGCCTGCTCGGCCTCCTCGGCGCGGGGTCTTGAGGGGGAGGAATCCCCAGAGAGAGATCGAGGGCTGCGGCGCGGACCGTTACACTTCCCCCCTTCCCGAGGGCCGGCGGGGTCAACGGGGAGCGTTCCACAGGTTTCTTCGAGCCCGGGTGGGCTGTTGAACATGCAGAGAATCCAGCGCGCGCTGATCAGCGTCAGCGACAAGACCGGGATCGCGGCCTTGGCCCAGTCCCTTCACGAGCTCGGCGTCGAGCTCCTCTCCACAGGCGGAACACACAAGGCGATCGCGGAAGCGGGCGTCCCTGTGCGCGAGGTGTCTGAGCACACCGGCTTCCCCGAGATGATGAACGGGCGGGTGAAGACGCTTCACCCGAAGGTGCACGGCGGCATTCTCGCCCTGCGCGACGAAGCCTCGCACGTCGAGGCGATGGAGGCCCACGACATCGGCGGCATCGACCTCGTGGTCGTGAACCTCTACCCCTTCGAAGAGACCGTCGCTAAAGAGGGCGTGACTCGCGCCGAGGCGGTCGAGCAGATCGACATCGGCGGTCCGAGCATGGTGCGCTCCGCCGCGAAGAACCACCGCCACGTCGCGATCCTCACGGACCCGACAGACTACGGCCGCGCGGTCGAAGAGATGCAGTCCACTGAGGGCACCATCAGTGAGGAGTTCCGACGTGAGCTCGCGGCGAAGGCCTTCGCGCTGACCGCGCGCTATGACGCCGCGATCTCCGGGTGGTTGCATGGGCAAGAGGTGGCGGACGAGCGCACCGATTCGCGCTGGCCTTCGAGCTACGCCACCGCGGGGCTCAAAAAGATGGAGCTCCGCTATGGCGAGAACCCGCACCAGACCGCGGCCTTCTACACCACCGGCGACACGGGAGAGCCGAGCGCGGCGACCGCGGAGGTCTTGAACGGGAAGGCGCTCAGCTACAACAACTTCGTCGACCTCGACGCCGCCCACAACCTCGCGAAAGAGTTCAGCGAGCCCTTCGTCGCGGTGACCAAGCACAACAACCCCTGCGGCGCGGCGGTCGCAGACAACATCGCTGAGGCGCTCGAGGCGGCTTGGGCGGGAGACCCGCTCTCGGCCTTCGGCTCGGTCTTGGCCTTCACGCGCCCGGTGGATCTCGCCTCCGCGACCTTCCTCGTCGACGGGAACCGCTTCGTCGAGGCGATC
>JAKVCE010000349.1 GCA_022447405.1 Planctomycetota bacterium
ACCGCAGGGATGGTGCGGCCGCCATCATCGAGGCGGACCTGAACCCGAACGGGCTCGCCCGGCGCGGGGACAACACGGACCGCCTCGCGCTGGTTGAAGAGCATGCCGAGAACGCTTGCGACCCCCGAGGGCAGGCGGAAAAAGTAGACGGCTCGGTCGGACTTCAAGTCACAGGAGAGCACCCGCGCCTCTGTCTGGTGCGCGGTCTGGTCGGCGGTGCGGCGGATCTCTAGCCGGAGCTCAGACCCGATCTGGAGCCGGGGCTCGTCGGCGATCCGGAAGTGGACCTCCGCTGTCCCAAGGGCCGGGCGGATCTTCGCGAGCGCACCCCGGGCGTTGGAAGCCCCTCCCAAGAGGGTCACGACAGCTCTGCGAGAGGACTTCATCAACACAGATTTCGACCATCAGCCCCCCAGACCCCGAGGGATCGAGCGGATTCCTCCCGAAATCGGGGCTGAGGGCCTCTCCCTCGCGAGGGAGGCCGGTCACAGGCCTGCGCTGAGCAGTCGGCCTGAGATCGCATCAGCCAGCTCCAAACCGCGCTCTGTCAGGCGCCATCGGCCCTGATCTTCGGCTAGCAAGCCCTCCTCGCAGAGCCTTTCAGCCTCAGGGAGGCAGGTGTCCTCGCCCACGCTCAAGCCGCAGCGCTCGCGGAGGAGGGCGGGATCGACCCCCTCGGCTAGCCTGAGCCCCAGCCACCAAGACTCGGCGAGTCGATGGAGCGGACTGAGGGCTTCGCTCCAAGGCGAAGAGGCCTCACCGCCTCGGGCCCCTCGACGCCACCCCTCTAGGGAGCGAGGGTTGCCAAAACGCACCCCTGAGATGTAGCTGGCGGCCCCTGGGCCCACCCCCACATAAGGGCCGTTACGCCAATAGTTAACGTTGTGCCTACATTCATGACCAGATAGTGAGAAGTTAGACACCTCGTAGGCCTGGTAGCCGTGATGCGCCATGAGCTCGCGGGTGGCTCGGAACAGCTCGAGCTCCTGCTCTTCCTGGATGCGCTCCATGCGGCCCTCTTCGAGCCAGCGCGAGAAGAGCGTCCCCTCTTCAAAGGTGAGCCCGTAGCAGGAGAGGTGCTCCGGGCGCAGGGCGATCACCCGCTCTAGGTCTTCTCGCCATTCAGCGACGGTTTGGCCCTCGGCGCCGAAGATCAGGTCTATGGAGACAGCCCCGACCTCGGCGGCGCGGGCTGCCTCATAGGCGGCGAAGCTGTCCTCTACGGCGTGGACCCTGCCGAAGAGCTCTAGCGTCTCCGGCCGCAGGCTCTGGAACCCGATCGAGAGCCTGGTAGCGCCCAGCGCCACTAGCGCCCGGGCCTTCTCCTCGTCCAGGCTCTCAGGGTTGCACTCGACGGTGACCTCAGTCGCGCTGTCACGGAAGCTGGTCCGCGCTTGCATGGCGTCGAACAGGCGCTCGAGCTGATCTACGGAGAGCCAACTGGGGGTTCCCCCGCCCACGAAGACGGTCTCAGGTGTGCGGGGCGCGCGGAGCTCTAGCTCTTGGATGAGCGCCTCAAGGGAGCCCTCGACGTCCTGCCCCTCTCCAGCGACGGAGAAGAAGTCACAGTAGGGACACTTCGCCTCGCAGAAGGGGACGTGGACGTAGAGGGGCGTGCCGTCTGCCGCGGGGAGCTCCCACGGCCTCGGGTGCTCAGGCGCAGTCCGACTCTCCCGCCAAGTTGTCCGGCTTGTCTCCACTCATGACATCGTAGAGCTTTCTGAGGGCGTCGCGCTCGATCTGTCTTACGCGTTCGCGGGTGAGGCCCACGATCTCGCCGATCGAGCGGAGCGTCATCGGCTCGCAGTCGTCGTCCAGGCCATAGCGGAGGCGGAGGATGGTCGCCTCGCGGTCTTCCATGGTGTCGAGGAGCTCGCTCAGGCGCCGCAAGAGGTCGAGGGTCATCATCTCCTCCTCGGGCGTCTCACCGTCAGGGTCCTCGACGGTCTCCTGGTGTGTGGAGAGGACGTCGAGGGAGATGTGAGCGCCCATGCCGGAGATCTGGATGGTGCGCTTCAAGAGCGGCCAGTTCTTCTTCGGCACGCCGAGCTCTTCGGCGACCTCTTCGACGTTGGGGAGCCGGCCGAGTCGATAGCCGAGCTCTTGGCTGACAGAGCGCCACTTGCTGATGATCTCGGTCATGTAGCTAGGGACACGAACGGCCTTGACGGTGTTCGTGAGGGCACGCCGGATGGACTGCTTGATCCACCATGTGCCGTAGGTGGAGAAGCGGCAGCCCGCGGCAGGGTCGAACTTCTCGGCGGCCTTCAAGAGGCCGACGTTCCCCTCTGCGATCAGGTCAGGCAGAGAGAGCCCACGATCGGTGTACATCTTCGCGATAGACACCACGAGGCGGAGGTTGGCGCGGATCATCTGTTCGCGCGCTTCCATGTCGCCCTTGCGGATTTTCGCGCCGAGCTCTCGCTCTTGTTCGGGTGTGAGGAGGGGGACCTCGTTGATCTCTTGGAGATATGTCTCCAGGCAGCGTTCGGAAGAAATGACGGACTCCTTGGTGGCGCGTGTGGGGTGGGCTGGGTGAGGCGTCGCGGGGGAGGCGACCTGATAGACCCGAATCGGCGCGCGAGGGTCCTCGTCTTGAGCGAGACCAGAAGTTTGCTTCTTGGGGCCCATCAAGGGGGTTGCAGGGCCTGTTAACCTAGGGGCGACAGGGGGGACGCGCCTGCGCCGCCCCGCCACCCCATGAGCCAGACTTCTATCGACGAGATCCTCAGCGAGGAGGACTTCCGGCCCCTCGTGGTCGAGCAGGCGGAGCGCCTGGGGAGACTGTGCAACGCGCTCCTCGGCAAGGAGCGCCACAACTGGACGCGCCGCCACTTCTACCAGCTCGTCGTTGAGACAGAGGTCTTTGAGTCCTTCCTCGATGACCACGGGGCGAGCCATAACC
>JAKVCE010000035.1:0-5006 GCA_022447405.1 Planctomycetota bacterium
CCCGCTTCGTTCGTCTCCGAGCATGAGATCGGGCGTTTTAGGGACATCGCTCCAGCGCTCGGAGTCGACACATACAACCTGTGCGGCGGCTCCGTGGTGGAGGACTTTGACGGGGACGGTGACTTAGACATCGTGACCTCGAGCTTCGACTTGAACGCTCCGTTGACCTACTACCGGAACGAAGGGGACGGGTCCTTCACCGACGCCTCCGCTGCGGCGCGAACCGACGAGCAGCTGGGCGGCCTAAACCTCATCACCGGCGACTACGACTCCGATGGCGACGCAGACATCTTGGTGCTGCGTGGCGCGTGGCTCTTGGACGATGGTCGCATCAGGAACTCACTCCTGGAGAATGACGGGGATGGGGTGTTCACAGACGTCACGTACCGCGCTGGTATCGCGCTCCCCGCCGCGCCGACCCAGGTCGCGTGCTGGGGCGATTACGACAATGACGGAGACCTCGATCTCTTCGTGGGGAATGAGTCTCGGATGAGGACTCGTGGCGACGGCGACTATCCCTCGCAGCTCTGGCGTAACGAGGGGGACGGGACCTTCGTCGATGTCGCGGAAGAGGCCGGCGTGCGGAACAACGCCTTCTGCAAGGGCGCCTGCTGGGGTGACTACGACAACGACGGAGACCTCGACCTCTACCTCTCAAACATCCAGTCGAATCGCCTCCTAGAGAATCAAGGAGACGGCACCTTCCGAGGCGTCGCCCGCAGAGCTGGGGTCTCGCTCTCGCACCGCACCTTCGCGACCTGGTTCTTCGACTATGACAACGACGGCTGGCTCGACCTCTTTGTCTCCAGCTATGACGCGACCATCAGGGACGTCTGCGCTGACTATCTGGGACAGGAGTTTGACGCGCACGCGCCGGCGCTCTTCCGTAACCGCGGCGACGGCACCTTCGAGGACGTCGCGCACACCCACGGGTTGAACCACGCTTGGCTCCCGATGGGAGCGAGCTTCGGGGACCTCGACAATGACGGCTGGCTCGATGTCTACCTCGCGACTGGCGACCCGAACTACGAGTCACTGGTGCCCAACGCCATGCTCCGAAACGACGAGGGTCGCGGCTTCCAGGACGTGACGATCTCTGGAGGCTTAGGTCACCTGCAGAAGGGGCATGGCGTCTCCTTCGCAGACCTCGACTCGGACGGGGACCAGGACATCTACCACCAGCTCGGCGGCTTCTACCCTGGCGACGCCTTCCACAACGCGCTCTTCGAGAACCCCGGACATGGCAACCGCTTCCTGGTGCTCGAGCTGCGGGGGGTGGAGAGCCACGCCTCTGGCTTCGGCGCGCGCGTCGAGCTGCGCGTGAAGGGACCTCGTGGTGAGCGCTCGATCCACCGCGCCCCGGGCTGCGTGTCGAGCTTCGGCGGCTCTCCCTCGCGCCTGGAGCTCGGGCTGGGCGACGCCGAAGAGGTCGTCTCTCTCTCGATCAGGTGGCCGGTGTCAGGGAAGACCGACACACACACGGAGGTCCCGATGGACGCTCGCGTCCGCGCGACCGAGGGCGAAGGCTCGCTCGTGCGCCTGCCGTACGAGGCCGTGAGCTGGCGCTAGGCTCGGCTCTCGTAGTTCGCGCGGGCTTCGGCGAGGGTCTCGAGGCTGCCGATGTCCCACCAGAGCCCATCCAGGACGTGCGCGCGGACAGTCTGTTGCTCTGAGAGCCAGGCCACGAAGTAGCCAGGGGCGTCAGGGTTACCGCCTGAGTCCAGGTACTCCGAGATGCGCTTTGAGGCCGCGCCTGGGTAGAGGTAGAGGCCGATAGAGACCAAGTCTGAGGCTGGCACTTCAGGCTTCTCGATGAAGCCTGTGACGACGCCTTCGTCCGAGACGTGCACCTCGCCGTAGGTCTTGGGCGGGATCGCGCCCTCAATCTTGCGGACGGTCAGGACGGCGTCGCCGTGCGCTTTGAGGAGCGCGAGCTGATCAGAGAGGTTGGTCTCGAGGAGGTTGTCCGCAGCCGCTACGAGCCAGTCACCGTCTGGGCTCGAGCTCATCCCAAGCGCCATGTCGCCGATCGCGCCGAGCTTGTCCTCGTCGCTGGTCGATCCGTCATCGATCACGCGGACGGGGACCTCTGCGCCCTCAGGGGCCTCGTAGCTTGCGGCCCACTCCTCGAAGTCAGCGGCGAACTTGTGGTTCGTGACGACGACGACCTCCTCGGCAGAGACCTCGGACAAGAGCGTGTCGAGGAGGCGAGTGATGACGGGGATGCCGCCGACCTCGAGCAGAGGCTTCGCCTGATTGAGGGTCAGCGGGTGCATCCGGGTGGCGTAGCCTGCAGCTAAGAGCAGGATCTTCATGACGTGGCTTCCTCGGAGGGGGCCGCCGCGCTTGGGCGGATGGTGGGTAGCCCGCGCGACGCGTAGGCCTCCTCCGCACGGGCGAGGTGCTCGGCGTCAGGGGCAGCGCAGAGGATCGCGCCCCCAGAGCCAGGGAACTTGGTCGCGCAGCCGACCTCGCGCCCGATCGCGATGAGCTCTAGGTCTCGCTCTGAGAGCGACCAGATCTCTGCGCGCAGGTCGAAGTTGGCGTTCATACAGAGAAGGAACCGGCTCCGGTCTCCGCTTTCAAGGGCCTGCACACCTTCTGTAGCGATTTGTGGGAAGCGCTCCATCGCCTGCCTCACCTCTGCGTCGCCGCCCTCGTAGCGAGCCCTGACCTCGTCGTGCACATCGCCCGAGGGTGAGCCCGGGGAGGGGTCCCAGGCGACGAGCATGGGAGGGAGCAGGGCGGGGTCCAGGTGGCGGAAGGAGTCGTCGCCCCAGGGCTTCGAGAAGTCCATGTCGAGGAGCCCACCGTGCGCCTGCGCGACGCGGTCTTGAGGCCCAGCCTCGATCCCGAGCTCTCTCGTCTCGGCGTCCCAGGCGAGGCGGGCGAGCTCCATCGGGGAGAGGCGGACCCCTCGCGCCGTGCTGAGGGCGCGGAGAGCCGCGGTCACGATCGCGCTTGATCCCGCCAAGCCCGCTTGGCGAGGCACGTTCGTCTCCGCGCTGAAGCAGAGTCGCGTCGTCGAGGGCAGCGGGTGGGTCCTGTCGAAAGCTCGCGCGGCGGCTGTCGTGAGCGCATCGATCCCAGCGAGCGCTCCGGCGTCGAGCTGCTCGAAGAGCTCGCTGGCCTGGGGGCCGCTGTCGCTGAGCTCTACCTGGGCCCTGAACTCTGAGAAGGTGAGGGAGAGCACGCGCCCGCCGTAGCCGTCTGAGGGGTTCCCGAGGATGCCGAGGCGCGGGTGTGCGTGTGCGCTGAAGGCCTGCATGGTCGAGGGAGTCTATCTTCCCGCGCCGCGGAGAGCATCCAGGCTAGGATGGCCTCACCATGACGAGCTCCGATCGCCAGGAGAGCGCGCACCGCTCCTTTGAAGATGCCCCCGCGCACGTGGTGGAGTTTTACCAGGAGAACCACCGCGAGCAGACCCTAGAGGTCGCCAGCGCGAAGGCTGAGCGCTTCAAGGGGCTGGGCCAGCGCGAGATGAGCGCTTGGGAGGCGCTCTTGGAGCTCGACGCGCTCGTAGACGAGAGCGACCCGGACACCGAGCTGGGTCAGCTGGATCACGCGCTCCAGACCGCTGAGGCCGCGCGCATGTCCGACGCCCCAGAGTGGCTGGTGGTCACCGCGCTCGTTCACGACCTCGGGAAGGTCCTGTGCACCTTTGGCGAGCCCATGTGGGCGGTCGTCGGAGACACCTTCCCCCTCGGCTGCGCCTTCAGGGAAGAGGTCGTCTTCCACGAGCTCTTCCGGGAGAACCCAGACGCGCGGGACCTGCGCTACTCCTCAGAGACTGGGGTGTACGAGCCTGGGTGTGGGCTGGACGCTGTCACCATGTCTTGGGGGCATGACGAGTACCTCGCCTGCGTGCTCAGAGGGCGCCTCCCGGAGGAGGCGCTCTACGTGGTGCGGTACCACTCCTTCTACGCTGCCCACAGCCACGGAGCTTACCGGGAGCTCTTCAACGAGCGGGACCACGCCCTCATGCCTTGGGTGCAGCGCTTTCAGACCTTCGATCTCTACTCAAAGACTCCGGACGCGCCCGAGCGCGACGCGCTCTTGCCCACCTACCGTGAGCTCTTGGAGCGCTGGCTGCCAGAGCCGCTGTCTTGGTGAGCGGTCGCCCTCTGGGCGCCACTCACTCTGTCGCGTCCTCGTCCTTTCTCTTGTTGTCCTCGGGGGGCGAGTCATGGCCGAGGTCGTCCTTCGACATGTCATCACGCGCCTCTGCCAAGACCGACTCGGCCACGCGCAGCGGGCAACCTGCTCTGAGCGCGAGGGCGACGGCGTCTGAGGGCCTGGTGTCGACCACCTTCTGCTCGCCGCCTTCGCTCTGCTCGACCAAGAGCTTCGCGTAGAAGGTGTTGTTCCTGAGGTCGACGATGTCTACGCCGACGAGCCGCCCGCCGAGGCTCTCGATGAGCTCGTGGGCGAGCTGATGGGTGAGCGGCCGCTCGGTCTGAACACCGCAGACGACCCTGCGGATCTCAAAGGCCTCCGTCGTCCCGATCACGATCGGGAAGGAGCGCTCACCGTCCTTCTCAACGAGGTAGATGTATTGGTGATCCGAGTTCTCTCGGATCACGACTCTGCGCAGCTGCATCTCGAGCAGGCGCTCGTCTCCGTTCTTACCGCTCATCCCTTCGTCTCGATGTTCTGCGGTGACTCCTCAGCGCGCGTGAGCTCTTCGGGCTTGAGCCCTGCGACCCTCGCGCGCTCCCTGAGGACGATCTCTTCTAAGACTGTCTCTTCCTCAGCGAGGAACCACGAACTCTCGTCGCGGTCGGTGTAACCACAGCTAGAGCAGGTTACTCCACGGGTGGTCTCTGGGTCGAGACGTTGCAGCGCCTCCTCCCCGCACTCGGGGCAGACCCGATCTGCCTGGGCTGGGTGCAGGGCTGACACGAGGATCCACCCGAAGCCGATGATGAGGGTCGCTCCGAGGATCACCGCGGGGAGCTTCATTCCGCCCACGTTTAGCAGCCAGACCGCCGCGGCGATGGCGCCGA
>JAKVCE010000035.1:5016-12479 GCA_022447405.1 Planctomycetota bacterium
GGACGAGGGGGAGGATCCACCACAGCCAGCGAGAGACGAGGCCGGGGAGCTTGGGCTGAGCTTTTGTCACGGATGGGAGTCTAGCGGGAAAAGTTTTCACTCCTCTCGGCAAGCCTTGAGCGTCTGTGCGGAGATAAGCCTGTAGAGGGTCCTTGGGCCCACAATCTGGCGGGCCGTCTGCCCCCCTGAAAGCCATCTTCTCTGTCAAAATGGGCCTTAACCCACTGTCTTCAAAGCTCTTCCAGCCTCGATGAATCTGCCCCCTGACAAGAGCGCCGCTGGCGCCCTCCCGGAGGACCCTGTCCTCGTACGCCTCTGGCGGGGTGACTTTGTGGAGTCACAGCATCGTGGTGCGTGGTGCGTGATCGACGCCTCAGGCGACCTCGTCGCCCACGGCGGGAGCATCGACCACCCCTTCTTCGCGCGCTCAAGCGTGAAGTCTCTCCAAGCGCTCCCGCTCATCGAGCAGGGCGGGGCAGCGGCCTTCGGGATCGACGATGAGGAGCTCAGCCTGGCCCTCGCCTCGCACAACGCTGAAGAGTGTCACACGCACAAGGTGGGCGCGCTGCTCTCACGCCTTGACCTCTCGGTGGACGACCTCAGGTGCGGAGCGCACGTGCCAGGAGATAGAGAGGTCGCTCGAACGCTCGTGAATAGAGGTGAGGAGCCCACCGCGCTGCACAACAACTGCTCAGGGAAGCACGCTGGCTTCCTCACGCTCTCCAGGCATCTAGGCGCTCCGCCGGCTGAGTACCTCGACCCCGACGGCGCGGTGCAGAGCCTCGTGCGCTCGGCGATCAGAGAGATGTGTGACCTTGAGGAAGACTCCATGACGCGAGGGACAGACGGCTGCAGCGCGCCGACTTACAGGATCCCGCTGCGCTCCTTGGCGCTCGCCTTCGCTCGAGTCGTTGACCCTAGCGGGCTCGCTCCAGAGCGACGCGCGGCGTGCGAGCTCATGACCGACGCCGTCGCCAAGCACCCCGTCCTCATCGCGGGCAGCCGCGGTCGGATCTGCACGGAACTCAGCCGCGTCACGGGCGGGAGGCTGTTCCCGAAGATCGGCGCCGAAGGTGTCTACGCTGTCGGGGACCGCGCGAGCGGCAAGGCGCTCACGGTGAAGATCGATGACGGCGGAAAGCGCGCGCTGCACGCCGCCGTCGTAGAGCTCCTGCACCGCTTCGAGATGTTGAGCGGCGCAGAGCTCGAGGCGCTCGAGTCCTGGGTGCATCGAGACCTCATAAACCACGCCGGCCTCAAGGTCGGCCGCACGGAGGTGCTGGCGTGAGGACGCCTAAGGCTCCCCCGGCGCTGGCTCGCGACGCTCACAAGGGCGACGCGGGCCGCGTGCTCATCGTGGCGGGGAGCGCGATGATGCCAGGCGCAGCGATCCTGGCGGGGCGCGGCGCGCTGCGCGCTGGCGCAGGTCTCCTCACGATCGCCTGCCAAGACCGCGACCTCGCCCGGGTCCTCCCAGCCGCGATCCCCGAGGCGACCTACCTCGACATCGACGGCTGCGCGCCGAGCCAGCTCCTCGCGGAGCGCTCCGATCACGCCATCGCCTGCGGTCCAGGTGTGGGCGTCTCGGCTGGAGTGCGCGACCTCGTGGATGTGCTCATCCGCGAGTTCTCCGGCCCCCTCGTCCTCGACGCCGACGCGCTGAACGCGCTGGGGCCAGAGCCCGAGCGACTATCGGACGCCGTCGGTGAGCTCGTGCTCACGCCTCACCCCGGTGAGGCCGCTCGCCTCTTAGGACGCGAGATCGGCAGCGCGGAGAGTGACCGGCGCGACGCGGCGATGGAGCTCGCGCGTCGGGCGGGGGCCGTGGTCTGTCTCAAGGGGCAAGGGACCGTGGTCACGGATGGTGAGCGGATCGAGCTGAACGAGACGGGAAACCCAGGGCTGGCGACGGCAGGCAGCGGTGACGTCCTCACGGGGATCTGTGTCGCGTACCTCGCGGCCTCACGCCTGCATCCCTCGACTGAGTTTGACGCCCTCTGCGCCGCGCGGGCAGCTGTCCATGTCCACGGCCTCGCAGGCGACCTCGCGCGCGATGAGCTCGGCGAACGTGCCGTGACCGCGAGCGACATCGTGAGCTATCTGCCCGCGGCCCAAGAGGCGCACCGCGCGGCCGACGCGGAGGGGGCGGGATGATCACGCTCGTCGCGGCTCTCGCCAGCGCTGCCCTCTGGGCGCAGGACGCTCCGCCGGTCTCTCCGGAGGTGGCGCGAGAGTGGAGGGTGCGCGCGCTCGCCATGGGGGATGAGCCCTGGCCCGATCAGGTCGAAGACCTCGGCTGGGAGGAGCGCTGCCTCCTCCTGGACGCAGCGCGCCGCGCGGACCCCGCATCGCTAGACGAGCGCGCGGCGAGCTTCGTCTTGAGCTCGCTCACACATGATCACTCCAACGTGCGCGCCTACGCGCTCGCGGCCACGCGCCGCCTCGACCGGGGACTCCCCGTTGGGAGCGCCGAGCGCCTCGCGGAGGACCTGCTCCCCGAGGTGCGCCTCGAGCTCGCGACCTCACTCCTGGATGAGTGCGACCCCGAGCTCAGGATGTGGAGGCATGGCGAGCCTACCGCTGGCGCCCACGAGCGCGCCGCAGCGGCGCGCGCCGTGCTGTTGGAGCTCTCCCTGGATTCAGACAGGCGCGTTCGGGGTCGCGCCTCGGCTGGGTTGCTTTCGCTGGGTGAGGTCGCGCTAGAGGAGCAGCTGACTTGGTGGCTCTCCTCAGGCGTCGAGGATGGCGAGCTCGAGCTCTTGCGCGCCCTGGAGCTGCTCTCGAGGGGGCGGCCCAACCCTGAGCTCGCCCGCTGGTGCCGTGAGCGCTTCAGGACGAGCGGCGACCGGTGTCGCGCTGCGCTGTGGGAGACCTGCGTCGAGCGGCTGGGGCTCCAGCCCCGGGCAGACATCATGGCCCTCGGATGGACCGCGCAGCTCTTGGGCGAGGAGGGGGCAGAGTCCTTGCGCGTGAATCGGCTCCGCGAGGCCGCGCCAGGCGCAGGCTCGGAGCTCGCAGACCTCCTCCTGCGCGCGGCGCGAGAGGCCACGAATGAGCGCGAACGGAGCGAGCTAGCGGAGGGCATCGCCCGCTCGATCGATCTGGAGGACGTGCCGCTCTTGCGGCGCCTCAGCTTGACTGGCCCAGAGTTCATGCGTTGGACCTGGGAGGCGCTCTTCGGCCGAGCGGACTCTTGGCGGCCAGAGGTGATCGGCGCCTGGCTCTCGAAAGAGGTCCCTGACGAGGTGCGCAGGGCGGTCTTCGCCGCGATCGCCGAGACCCTGAGCCGCACCAGCGATGAGGGCTCGCGGAGCGTCATCGAGGCGCGCTTGGGGGACGCCCAGGACCCCTTGTTCGACTCCGCCTTCCGCGCGCTCTGCGACGCCCCTCAATACGAGCGCTCCATGCAGGCGCTGCACGCTGGGTGGAGGAGGACGGAGGACCCGCGCCGCGGTGAGCTCCTCCGCTCCTTGCCCAGGCGCGTCGCGCCGACGCCCTTCCGCGACGACCTCCTCCAGCGGTGGCGGCCTGGCCGCGCTCGCGACGTCTCCTCCTTGGAGCTGTTGACCACCTTCAGAGATGACGCCGGCGTCTCGAGCGCCGTGTGCACCTATCTCGCAGAGCACGTCGCTGAGTACGAAGAGAGCGACCTCGCGACCGGCTCTCAGTTGGAGGGCAGGCTGATCTCTCTCATCGACGCGTCGCGGACGCTCTGCGGAGAAGAGACCTTGCGCATCTTGAGCCGCGCCATGAGGGCGGGCTCCATGCGTTCGAAGGAGGTCGTGAAGGCTTGTGGGGCGGCGATGAATGAAAGCCGCGCAGGCAGGCTACTCCTCGCGGACTGGGTCGAGACCGAGTCTCCCTCGAGAGCGCGCATCGAGTCCGCGATCCTCGTGGGGGAGCTGCGGCCGCTGGAGGCGACCCACGTCTTGCTCGAGCGCTACAGGCACTGCGATCCTCCGCTCAGGATGCGCGTCCTGCGCGCCCTAGGTCGCCAAGGCAGCGGCGCCTCGCAGCGCTTCTTGGAGGGCGTGGCTCAGGGGACAGGCCTCGACGCAGAGGTCGCCACAGAAGCGATCGCGACCGCGAACCACTCGCCCGTGGGCAAGGTCGCCTCCCTCAAGAAGATCTCGGAGGGCACGGTCAGCCCTGAGGTCTTGCGCGCCGCGATCCTCGGGCTCGCGGACGCGAGCGTCGGTGACCTGGAGGCGAAGGAGCGCGCTGGGGCTGTGCTCGTCGACGTGATCGAGCGCTGCGCAGCTCTAGAGGACGCGCCGCGTGATGAATTGCTCGTCGCGCTCGCGCGGCTCGGCAACCAGGAGGCGGCCTTCGCCGCGCTCTACCTCGACCTCCCGGTCAAGAACGCTGAGGCTGAGCTCGAGGCTAGGTTCAGCGGTCGCACGCTCCCTGCGCGAGAGTTCCTCTACCGCGGAGACCTGCGTGCGACGGCGCACCTCGCCAGCCGCGGTCGCCTGGGAGGAGGGTCTTGGAGGACGCAGCTCGACGCCGCGGTGGTGCGCGCTGAGGGGCGGATCTTGCTCCAGCTCGCCGCCGCTGCGGGTGGTGGAGAGGGATCAGGTGCGGTGGTCCGCAGGCTCCTCGTGGCCGCAGCGGTGGCCCTAGAGGGCGAGCCCTCGGCGCCGGACCTGGAGATGGAGCTCGCGCGCATCTACGCGACCCTGCTCCGGGTGGACCTCGGTGAGAGCCGCTACAAGAGCGCCGCCGCGTGGGCCTCGCGGCTAGGTAGAGATTGGCACCTCGGGATCTTGAGCGATCGAGACTTGCATCGCCTCTTCGGGGGCTCAGGTGAGGCGCTCGAGGCGCAGGCCTTCTTGCCCGCTTCAGCGCTCCACGCGCAGGCCTTCTTGGCACTCTCCCAGGGCCGGACGGAGGCCGCGAGGGAGCTCGCGGAGCGCGGGCGGGAGCTCGCTGGCGACTCCGCGATGGCTCTAGAGCACCAGGCGCTCCTCGAGGCCGCGCTCAAGACGGCGCGCTGAGGCCCTCAAGGGCAGCCTGCTCTGGATCCCAGGCGAGCGCGCGCTAGGATCGTTGGTTCACACGACGTGATGACACCACAGGAAGAGCGCACACCATGACGATCACTCAAGTCCAGATGCCGGAAGGCGCCATCGAGACCCTCGATGACAAGGTCGGCTTCGTCGCCCTCGTCGACCGCATGGAGGTGGACCACGCGCTGAAGGTCGTGAACAGCGCGCGCATCTCCTACGAGAAGAACAAGACCGCATACGACGAGAAGGACTCTGGGCTCTGCAAGTTCCTCTGGGAGCACGGTCACACCTCTCCCTACCGGCACAGCTTCTACACCTTCCACTGGAAGGCGCCGCTCTTCGTCTTCCGGCAAGCCTTCAAGTACCAGATCGGCAGCGGCTGGCGAGAGTACGAGGTCGAGGGTGAGACGGTCTCGCTCGAGGTGTTCGACGTCTTCTTCGACACGGACAAGGGCTGCAGCTGGAACGAGATCAGCGGGCGCTACGTGCAGTGGAAGCCAGAGTTCTACATCCCCGCGCGGATGCGCGCGAACCCGCCGCACGGGAACAAGCAGGCCTCCGTCGAGCTGGGGGCGGACTTCGATCACGAGGAGGAGCGCGCCACGATGATGGCGGAGTGTGAGGAGACCTTCGAGCGCTACACCCAGCGCATCGAGCGCGGCGTCGCGAAGGAGATCGCGCGCATGTGCCTCCCGCAGAGCCTCTACTCGCAGGCTTATTGGACGGTCTCTCTCCAGGGCGTCTTGCACTTCCTCGAGCAGCGCCTCAAGCCAGACGCGCAGTACGAGATCCGGCGCTTCGCCGAGGCGATCTACGAGCTCGTCGCTGAGGACCTGCGCCGCTTGGGCGTCACGCGTGACGCCCTCGAGGGCTGAGGTATCGAGGGAGGGTGCGTGCTATCTTGCGCGCGAGCCAGACGGGTTGAACCTGCGCGCGCTCTGCGCGTTTAGACCCTAGAGACCCTCCCGATATGCGTACACGCCTCCTCTACACCGCGAGCCTCCTCTCCCTCTGCCTCGCCGCCATCGCGCACGCGGCCCTCCGTGGACCCGTCAGCGCGGGGACGCAAGACGAGGAGAGCGCGCTGGATGACGCCCAGGCAGAGGCGCTGAAGCTCTTGGAGAGCGCCTTCCAAGAGCAAGGCATCCAGCTCGACGTGGACGCGCGGGTCTGCGGGGTGCCGGCGAATGTCTGCATCCGCGAGGACCTCCTCGAGTATCTCGTCGTGGGTCCCGTGGGCGCGGCGCACGAGGCGCTGCTCTCCACGGACGTGACCCCGAGCCTCCTCAACACGGCGCTCGTAGCCTTGGGGGTGAAGCCCGGGGTGAACGCGCAGTGGGTGGAGGTGGACCCGCCGCCGACCCCTGAGGAGGTGACGGCCGGCGCGCCCACTCACGAGGTCATCCCCCCGACGGGTGACGGCCTCTACATCTACGTCGCCTGGCGTGAGGGCGAGGAGCGCTTCCTGTACCGGATCGAGGACCTCGTCGGAAACCTCGACACCAGGAGGTCGCTGCGCAGGCACCCCTTCGTCTACCTGGGCTCGCGCATGGTGCGTCCTAAGCCGGATGAGGAGGAGGTCTTCGCTGCGGACTGGGAGGGGAACCTCGTCGCCCTGAGCTTCTTCCAGGCGGGCAACACCGTCCTCACAGCCTCGGTGCCCGAGTGCGTGAGCCAGACGATCTTCTTGCCGAACACTTGGCTCCTCCCCGAGTCTCGCAGCGAGGTCATGCTCGTGTTCAGTCGCGAGCGCCTCGTCGAGCTCCCGCGCTCGCTGGATGACGCGCTGCCGGCGCACGCGCCCAGCGCTGGGAGCGATGACTGAGTCCGTCATTCGGCGGCGCGTCCGCTCCGCCTTCCACGCCCTCACGGTCGCGCGCGGGGTCGAGTGCGCGCTGATCGGCGGCGGCACCCTCCTCGGGACCTTGGCTGTCATCGTCTGGGAGCGCAACGTCCTCAGCTCTGTCGACGCATGGGCGGTCGCGCTCTCGTGCGGCGCGCTCGCCGGCGCGACCTGGTGGCTTGAGCACAGCCCGAAGCCTGCGGGCGTCGCCCGTCGCCTCGACCGCAAGCTCGGTCTCGATGGGATGCTCTTCACAGCTTGGGAGGCAGAGCAGGAGGAGCGGGCGCTTGGAGGGCTGCTCTCGGAGCGCGTCGCTGCGCGGGTGCCGAAGCGACGGGCCCTCGACGCCGCGCTGCCGTCCTCAGCGCCGCTCCTTGTGCTGCCTTTCTTGGGCGCTGGGATGTTGGCTTTCGCCCTCGATGCGCGGGTGAGCGAAGAGGACCCGACAGAGCGGCTCCGAGAGCTGACCCGTGGGGCGAGCGGACATCTGGCAGCGGCTGGGAAGGAGGGAGACCTGAGCCCAGCGCTAGCAGAGGAGCTTGAGGCCCTCGCCACCTCCTCAGCTGCGCTCCTGGAGGAGCTGGAGAGCGCCCCCGCTGGCTCCTCAACCG
>JAKVCE010000350.1 GCA_022447405.1 Planctomycetota bacterium
GAGAGCATCCTGCCGGCCAGCGAGCGCCCCTCGAAGTCCGACCCATAGCCGACCCCCAAGAGGTCGAGGGCTGTCGGCGCGATGTCGACGAGCCCGACGACCTCATCGATGCGCTCGCCCCCGGGGAGCCTCGGGTGGCTCATGATGAGCGGGACGTGGGTGGTCGCGTCGTAGATGAAGAGGCCGTGCGTCGTCTCCCCGTGCTCGCCCAGCGCCTCGCCGTGGTCTGAGGTGACGACAACGAGCGTCTTCTCCAGCTCCCCCTTGCTGCGCAGGTGCTCGATGACGTCGCCGAACATGGCGTCCGTGTAGGCGATCTCGCCGTCATAGGGCTCGTCCTTGAAGCGCGATCGGTAAGGCTCTGGCGGGTTGTAGTCCGCGTGGGGATCAAAGTAGTGGATCCAGAGGAACCAGCGCTCGTCTCCCCGTCGCTCGAGCCAGTCGAGGGCGCGGCTTGAGGTGTCCACGGCGATCGTCTCGGCGAAGCCGAAGTTGCCCTGGCCGCTCCCGCTGGAGAGGTCGTCGTCGTAAGAGTCGAAGCCGCTGTCGAGCCCGAAGCGCGAGTCCAACACGAAGGCGGAGATGACCGCGCCGGTGGCGAAGCCCTCCTCTTTGAGCATCTGCGCGATCGAGGGCACGTCGGACCCCATCTTGTGGGTGCCGTTGTTCCGCGCGCCGTGCGAGTAGGGCTGGAGCCCTGTCAGAAGTGTCGAGTGTGAGGGCAGCGTGATGGGCGCCGGCGCGATGCAATGCTCGAAGAGCGCGCCGTCTCGGGCGAGGGCGTCGAGGACCGGGGTGCTCGCGCCCTCGTACCCATAGCAACCGATGCGGTCAGCGCGCGTGGTGTCGAAGGTAACGAGCAGCAGGTTCTCGACGCCGCCCTCCGCGCCGGATTGAAACTCCTCCGCACACGAGGAGAGCGCCGCCACCAAGACCGCGAGCGACAGGAGCCCGGCGCGCTCCATCAGTAGCCCCCGCCGCTTCTCCCGCCAGAGACGATCTCGACCGAGGCGGAGGCGCCGATCCTCGTCGCGCCTGCCTCGATCATGTCTTTCACGTCGTCAGCGTCGCGCACGCCGCCAGAGGCCTTGACGCCCATGACCGCGCCGACTGTCTGGCGCATGAGGGCGATGTCCTCCACCGTCGCGCCGCCCGAGTTGAAGCCCGTAGAGGTCTTCACGAAGTCTGCGCCGGCCAGCTTCGAGAGGGTGCTCGCGCGGACGATCTCGTCGCGGTCCAAGAGGCAGGTCTCGAGGATCACCTTCAGCGACGCGCCGTGCTTGTGGCAGATCTCTGCGATGCCCGCGATGTCGCGCCGGACGAACTCGTCGTCTCCGGACTTCAGCGCGCCGACGTTCATGACCATGTCGATCTCACAGGCGCCGTCCTCGATCGCCCTGCGCGCCTCGTAGGCCTTGACCTCTGGCGCGACCGCGCCGAGGGGGAAGCCCACGACCGTGCAGGTCTTCACCGCCGAACCCTCGAGGATCTCAGCGACCCGCTTGGTCCAGGTTCCGTTCACGCACACCGAGGCGAAGCGGTGCGTCAGGGCCTCGTCGCAGACCGCGTCGATCTGTGCGGCGGTGGCCTCCGGCTTCAGCAGGGTGTGGTCGATGTAGCCCCCGAGGTTCGAGAGGCTCGCAGGCTCGCTCGTGCAGACGCCGATTCTGCACGCCCCCGCCTCGATCACGCCCCGCGCCCGATCCGGGCAGAGCTCTACCGTGACCTGCGTGCAGCCCCACTGACCGAGGGAGTCGACCCCGTGGTCGAGGATCTGGTGCGCGATCTCGCCCAGGACTCGCTCTAGCTCTGCTGCGTTCATTTGCCCGCCTCTCCTCTAGAAGCATAGCGCCGCTCGATCCCTGTGATCTTCTCGACCCGACGGCCGTGTCGCGCCGCGCCCTCCGGCGTCGCGAGGAAGGCTCGGACGATCGCGTGGAGGCGCTCAGGTGTCTGCATCCTCCCCCCGAGGGTGAGGACGTTGGCGTAGTTGTGCTCGCGCGCGTTGCGCGCCGTCTGCTCGTCATAGCAGAGAGCGGCGCGTACTCCGGGGACCTTGTTCGCCGCCATCGCAGAGCCGATGCCTGCGCCGTCCACGACGACGCCGAGGTCGCATCGCCCGTGGGTCACCGCCTCCGCGACGGCGTGGGCGAAGTCCGGGTAGTCCACCGCGCTCTCGTCCTTACAGCCGAGGTCAAAGGCCGTGTGCCCCAACTCATCGATCCACTTGAGGACCTCGGTCTTCATCGCGAAGCCCCCGTGATCTGAGGCGACCGCCACACGCAGCGCGCGACCGGGCGTCTGCGCGCGCTGGCCGACGGCTGCGGTGTGTCCTTCAACGAGCTCGATGCGGCGACGCCAGGCCTCCTCGCGAGCGGCGGGCGTCGGGGTCGCGCCTCCCGGAACGACGAAGCGGCCGCCGTCGGGGACGGCCTCGAGGCAGCGCAAGGTGACGAGCTCGCGACCGCGCCCCTTCTTCTTCCCCTCCTCTGGGTCGGGGTCCGCGGGCCGGGCGGGTCCATCGCAGGAGCCTAGGGTGACGTGGACGCCGCCTGTGCGCACGCCGGCGCCGCGTCCGCGCTGTCCGAGGACCTCACCCACCACGCGGTGGACGAGCCCCGAGAGCTCTCCCTTTGAGATCGATCTCACGCGCCCAGTCTACCGCCGGAGGCCCCGGTCTCGATGGACCG
Source organism: Planctomycetota bacterium (assembly GCA_022447405.1). GTDB lineage: Bacteria > Planctomycetota > UBA1135 > UBA1135 > JAKVCE01. The sequence goes on from JAKVCE010000350.1 coordinate 2,691, forward strand.
CTTAGGCGTCTACGATCCGCTCGCCCGTGGCGAGGACGTGCTCGCGGTAGAGCTCCGAGAGCCGCTTCGTCACCGGGCCGACCTCCCCGGAGCCGATCGTGCGTCCGTCCACCGTGGAGACGCAGGCGAGCTCGCCCATCGTCCCGGTGCAGAACATCTCATCCGCCCTGTAGACCTCGGCTTGGGTGAAGTCTCGCTCTGTCGCCGG
>JAKVCE010000351.1 GCA_022447405.1 Planctomycetota bacterium
ACCTAGAAGGTGAAGGGGATCGTCAGGAACTCGAGCTTGGGCCTCGGGGTCGTCGCGGAGAGCTCCGTCCCGACGCCGATGTCGAAGCGGACGCGGAAGCGAACGAACTGAAGCTCCGAGTTCCCTGCGTAGTTCAGGGTGGAGATGTCCGTCGCCCAGCTACCTGCCGAGGGCAGGATGTTGCCCTCGTCCGGAGTCCCGAGGGAGGAGAGGGTCGTCGCCTGGAACTCGATGGAGACAGTTGAGGTGTCCGGGAGGGCGTCCTCGACGCCGAAGGTGGTCACGGTGAAGTAACGCGGGATGACCTCCGCTGTCCCCATGGTCGGGAGTTCAGAGCCCTCGTTCGACACATGGAGGCGCAGGGTCGCGGCGTTCCCGAAGGAGCTGTCCGCCGCGGTGTACTCCGCCGCCACGATCGAGGCTTGCTCGCCACCAATGCTGAGGCGGTAGCGCGCCAGGAGCGACGGGTTTTCGACGTAGACGCCGTTACCGGGCGCGAGGTCCGCTGCGTCCACGACGATCGAGTAGCCGTTCTGCGGGTCGATGGCGGGGAGGCCGGTCGTCGCGTTCGGGTTCTCAAGCGAGTCCGTCGTCGTGAGGATCGCCGCGAGAGAGTCCACGACCTCGTTGGTGCGCAGCACCTGTCCCGTGGCGGGGTCGGTGCCCTCGAAGGCGAAGTCGAAGTCGTCGAGGACCTCTGTGCCTGATTCGATCGCGACGCCGCCGAGCGGGACCCACTTCGACTGCGAGCTCGAGATGCGGCCGAACTCAGGCAGGAGCTGGTGCTCCCAACGCCCGGAGACCGGGTCATAACCCAGCGGCGGAGGCATCACGGCTGCGCCGATGTTCTGTTCGATCGTGCCTCCAGGAGGGATCACGTCCGTGTCCAGGTTGGAGACGTGGAACTGGATGATTCCAGGTCCGCCGTCACCTCCCGCGCAGTCCTTCGGAGTGTTCTGGATGCCACCGCATGCGTCGAAGGAGAAGGGGTTCGTGGTGCCGTCGTGGATCGCGTCCTTGGTGGGCTGACCCTCGTAGTTGTTGGCGCCGCCCGTGTCACCTGCGCCCGCGCCACCTTGACCGCCTTTCACGACGATCGGGGGAGTGTCATTGAGCGGGTTCCAGTTGGTCTGGAGCTGAGTCAGATCGATCTTGCCTGAGGTCTGAATGACCAGGTGACCTCCCGAGCCGCCACCAGAGCCGCCGCCGATGCGGTTGACCCCTGCAGTGTTCTCACCGCCAGAGCCGTAGCCGCCGCTCGCGTCGAGCTTGGAGTTGGGGCCGAAGACGATGTCGCCGAGCGCGAGGACCGTCAGCGATCCACCGCCGCCACCGCCGCCGCAGCCCTTGTCCTCGTTGGAGTAGACGAAGGCCAGCGGGGGGTAGGACTCGGTGCGGGAGGCGTCGCCGCCAGCGCCGCCACCAGAGCCCGCCCAGACGTAGGGCAGCTCACCAACGACGAGCGCGGGGCGGAGCTCCGGATCCGGATCGTCCGCGTCACCCTCGAAGTTGCGAAGCATGACGCCGTAGAAGTCATCCTTCTTGTCCTCGTCATCACCGTTCGGGTTGAAGAAAGGCTGGGGCCCCATCACGCCGCCGTAGGCGCGGGGGTTGCCCTCTGCGCCAGCGCCAGCTTGCGCGCCGGGGAAGCCATCTTCAGCGTCCAAGCCGATGATGTACTGCTCGGGGCAGCCGTCATTGAGGAGGACGGGGTGGCCGAGTCGACCGCCGCCGCCGCCGCCACCGCGCCTCGCGGTGCCGTAGTTGGAGGTGTCCGGGCTGTAGCCGGTCTCGCCGCCGCCGCCGCCGCCGTTGGGCGTCTGGAAGGCGCCGAAGCCCGTGCCGCCACGCGGAGTGGACTGGTTCGTGAGGTAGCTGCCGACGCCGCCAGAGCCGCCGCCAGCGTTACCCGCGGCGCCGTTCTCGGGCTGGAAGGGCGTGTTCAAGGTGAACACCGAGCGAGCGTTTCCGCCACGGACGAGGACCTGACCATCGATTCGCACCGAGCCGGTCGCGTAGATCGTGACGGGGTCTTCGCCTTGGACGCGCAGGATGCTCGACTCAGGCACATACAGGTCGCGGATGTCGATGCGTCCGTTGAGGACGAACTGCTGGTAGACCGGGATGCCGCCGGGGCCCCCGAAGATCTGCGTGCTGTTCGTGTCGACGTTGAACTCTGTGTTCTCAGGGAGGTGCCAGTCGAACTCACCGTTCGGTCCGCCGGTGCCGCCGAAGCCCAGCCCCGCCTCGAGGCCGCCGTCAGCCCAGACCGCGCTAGGCTCTGCCGCGAGCGCGTCGGTGTCCTCGTAGGACCCATCTTCGCCAGCGCTGAGGTCGAACTCTTCGTTGAACTGATCCGTCACATCACCCGCTGCCGTGACAGAGGTTGAGAGCGCGAAGTTGGTCAAGGGGAGCGGGTTCCGCTCGCCGCGCAGGTCCTCAAACTCCGCGCTGATGTAGAGGCGCAGGTCGCGGTCCTGAGGGATGATCCCGATGGGAGTGATGCGGAGCGTCGAGCCGGTGTCGGTGCAGTTGGCCGTGAGCTCAACCTCAGAGACGACGGCTTGCCAGTCGGTCCCGACAGGGTCGAGGTCTGCGTCGTACTCGAGCCGCACGCGGTTCTGGTCGATGTTGTCAGCCGCAGGGTTCACGGGCTGGTTGAACTCGATGACCATCGCGACCTGGCTGCCTGTGTCGCTGTAGAGGTTGAGGGGGATGAGGTCTCCGTTCGGGAGGACGCCGTCACCCTCTGCGTTGTACTCGTAGTAGGTCCTCGCGGTGGGGTCGCCGCCGTACTCGACGTAGGTGCCCACGCCGGTGTCGCCCGCAGAGCGGACGAGCGGGATCGGGGGACCCTCCTTCGGGTCGAAGAAGAGCTCCGCGAGGTCGCCTGCGAT
>JAKVCE010000352.1 GCA_022447405.1 Planctomycetota bacterium
GACCACGAGGCGGTCTGCGGCGCCGCGGACCGCTGGCGCGACCTCCGTGTCGAGGCGCTCCCAGAGGTCACCGCCAGAGGAGGGGATGCGAAAGGCGGAGTATCCGAAGGTGAGCGGACCGAGCAGCGGGCCGAGGCCGGCCTCGTCGATCCCACAGACGACGCGCGCGCCCTCTGCGCCGCCCTTCATGCCGCAGCGCTCTCTCGCGCGTGTCGCCGACTCCCGCGCCAGACGAGCCAGAGGCCGACGGGGAAGGCCACGATGGAGATGAGCTGCGAGGTGGAGAGGAAGCCGCCGAACCAGACCCCGCGCACGCTGTCACCGCGGAACTCCTCGATGAGGAAGCGGCCGATGGGGTAGAGCACGAGGAGCCACGCCGCCACTTGCCCCTCCCACTTGCGACGCGCCAAGAGCCAGAGGGCGATGAACCCGAGGAGGGTGGCGTTGAAGGTCATCCAGAGCTGGGTCGCCCACAGGGTCTCGCCCATGTTGGCGACCCCAAAGAGGCTGCCCTCTGGGAGCGGCTTGGGCACCTCGACGGTGATGGGGAAGGGGAGGCTCTTCAGGTGGTCGGGGACGACCTGCCCATAGTCATCGCCCACGAGGAAGCAGCCGATGCGGCCGACCGCTTGACCGAAGCAGCCAGCGGTGAGCCCGAGGTCGAGGGCGGCCTTGGTGCGCAATCCGAGCTGGCGCGCGCGGAAGACGCCTCCCAGGATGCAGCCGGTGAGCCCGCCGTACATGACGAGCCCGCCCTCCCAGACCTTGATGATGGAGAGCGGGTCACTCATGAAGCCGTGCCCAGGCAGGTTCACGTCTCCGGTGGAGCGGAAGCGCGCGATCTCCACGATCACGTAGAGCATCCTGCCGCCGAGGAAGAGCCCCAGGAGGATCCACATCGTGACGCTGGCGTATCGCTCCGGGTCACCCTCGGGGTCGTCCCCGTAGCGCTCAGCGAGCTTGCCGAGGATCCACGAGCCGAAGATGAAGCCGAGGGCCACCATCACGCCGAAGCTGCGCAGGGGCTGGCCCCAGAGGGGGATGCTGTCGATGATGTAGGGGTACATGGGCGTTCAGACAGGGATTCTAGGCTCCTCGGCCCAGGAATCGAGCTTGCTTCCTTGCTCATAGTGCAGGGATGGCTATGCTCTCCGCGCTCCCAGCGGTGGGGGCTCGGCTCCACGAGCCGGTTGAACGTCCGAATCGTTCCGGCGGGCCCCTAGCTTTTGGCCTAGCCGTGTGGCCCAAGGAGGCTACCCATGCAGAACAAGCCCAAGGTCAAGGTGTTCGTTGAAGCTCGCTATCGCAAGCTGACCAGGGATCTGCCCCAGACCGTCTACTTCTGCCCCGAGTGCAAGGGGCACTTCCGCCGCCGCAAGAAGTGTGAGCGCTGCGAGGGCTTCGGGAAGCTCTCCCGCGACTCCGTACAAGAGCTCGTCGGCTGGGTCCTCGGCAAGGCCTTCGGGACGCGCAAGAACAAGTTCCACGGCTCTGGGCGCGAGGACGTCGACGTGCGCATGCTGGGTCGCGGCCGCCCCTTCGTGATGGAGTTCCTGAACCCCCGTGAGTCCGAGATCGACCTCGCTGAGCTCGAGGCTGAGGTGAACCGCAGGAACGAGGGCAGGCTCGAGATCGAGGGCCTCTGCTGGAGTGATCAGACGCGGGTGCGTGAGCTCAAGGAGACCCCTCACGCGAAGGACTACCAGGTCAAGGTGCGCTCTGAGGCGCCGCTGGATCTCGACGCGTGCATGGAGAACTCAGGGGCGCGCATACAAGTGGAGCAGCGCACGCCCAACCGTGTCGCCCACCGGCGAGCAGACAAGACCCGCGAACGCTGGATCGAGATCCTCGAGATCACGCCCTGCGAGGAGGGGGACCTCGAGTACCTCGTGCGGCTGCGCACCGAGCACGGGACCTATGTGAAAGAGGTCGTGACGGGCGAGGACGGGCGCTCCAACCCCTCCCTCAGCGAGCTCTTCGGGGTGCCCTGTGAGTGCCTCGAGCTCGACGTGCTCGACATCCTCACGAAAGAAGGTGAGCAGATTTCAGAACCAGAGCGCCCCCTCCCTTTCGGACATATTTCCTGAAGGGGTTCGAGCGAACCCGAAGAGAAGATCATGTCCACCGAGAGCCTCATCGACATCAGCACCATCGACGCGGACAAGCGCCTCGTCGATCACGACAGCCTCTACGAGATCCTCGATCATGGCGGGCGCTTCCGCATGATCGACGGGATCGTGCATCACGAGCCTGAGGATGGGATCGCAGTGGGCTTCAAGGAGATCCGCGCCGAGGACTGGTGGGCAGAGGACCACATCCCCGGCCGCCCGATCTTCCCGGGCATCTTGATGATCGAGGCGGGAGCGCAGCTCTGCTCCTGGGAGTTCAGCACCCGCGGCATCGGCGTCGGGGGCAAGTTCTTCGGCTTCGGCGGCGTGAACCAGACCCGCTTCCGGCGCATGGTGGAGCCTGAGACGCGGCTGTGGATCGTGTGCAAGCTGCACCGCGCTCGCCGCACGATGTTCTCTTATTACGTCGAGGGCTATGTCCCTGGTGAGGACGGCCTGAACGACGCCCAGCTGGTCTTCCAGACAGAGATCATCGGCGCGGCCCTTTGAGGGCTCAGTCGCGGACGATGACCTCGAGCTCTGTCCGCGCGCCCGAGGCGACGACGCACACGGCGCGTCCGACCGAGTCGCCTTGTCCCCGCACGCTCAGTCGGTAGCGACCAGGCACGAGGTTCCCCACCTCGCAGAGGCCCTCGCTGTCAGACTCACCGCTCATGACGCCGCCGCGCGGCGCGAAGCCGTCGACCTTCGCGCCGACGATAGGTCTGCGATTCACATCGACCACGCGCACCAGCACGCCCCCGAGCTTCGGCACGCGCCT
>JAKVCE010000353.1 GCA_022447405.1 Planctomycetota bacterium
CCTCATCTGCGCCATCCACCTCTGGGAGCACGTCGATATCCTGAGCCACCTCTGAGCCTTGGGGCGCGGTCTGAGGGAGGCTCGCGGGATCCACGGTGCCGCCGCCGGAATCACCTCCGGAGAAGGCGAAATAGAGGGCGACGCAGACTGCGATCGACGCGAGGGGCAGGAGGATGCGGCGCATGGGGGTCCGAGGTGTGAGGTGTCGGAGAGGGGATTGGAAGACTACGCAGCGGGCTGTCGAGCATTCTAGCCGGGACTACAGGAGGCTTCTCGGGCTTCAGCACGTGCCGTGCTGATAGAATCCCGCCCAGTCGACGGGAGGAGCCCGACACCGAGAGATCGTGATGAGCCAAGAAGGCCGCAAAAGCGTCAACAGTGACCTGGAGAGGTGGTTAGCCGAGCTTTGGCGACCCGCGCTAGAGCGCGCGCCAGAGCGACGGGAGTCCTTTACCACCCCTTCAGGGTTGAGTCTGCAGCCGGTCTACGGCGACGCGGCACCGGGCGGCATGCCTGGCGAGTGGCCCTTCGCGCGTGGGATCAGGCCCACGATGTATCGCGGCAGGCTCTGGACGATGCGCCAGTACGCGGGCTTCACCAGCGCGCGCGAGACGAACGAGCGCTTCCGTCTCCTCTTAGAGAGCGGGCAGACGGGCCTCTCTGTCGCCTTCGACTTGCCGACCCAGCTCGGCTACGACTCGGATGATCCGCTCGCGATCGACGAGGTCGGGAACGTCGGCGTCCCCATCAACAGCCTGCGTGACATGGAGCGTCTCTTCGACGGCATCCCGCTCGAGGAGGTCTCGACCTCGATGACGATCAACGCCACGGCGCCGATCCTCCTCGCGCTCTACGTGGCCCTCGCCGCGAAGCGCGGCGTCGACCCCTCCAAGCTGCGCGGCACCGTGCAGAACGACATCCTCAAGGAGTACGCCGCGCGCGGGAACTACCGCTTCCCGGTCGAGCCCTCCATGCGCATGACGACGGACCTCATGTCCTGGTGCGCCTCCGAGGTGCCCTCTTGGAACACGATCTCGATCTCTGGCTATCACATCCGGGAGGCCGGCTCGACGGCCGTGCAGGAGGTCGCCTTCACCCTCTCGAACGCGCGCGCTTACTTCCAGGCGGCGGTCGCGGCCGGCCTCGACGTCGACACCTTCGCGCCGCGGGTCTCCTTCTTCTTCAACGCGCACAACCACCTCTTCGAGGAGGTCGCGAAGTTCCGCTGCGCCCGCCGCATGTGGGCGAAGATCGCGCGCGAAGAGTTCGGGGCGAAGGACGACCGCTCGACCGCGATGCGCTTCCACACGCAGACGGCGGGCTCGATGCTGACGAGCCAGCAGCCGGACAACAACGTCGTGCGCGTGACGATCCAAGCGCTCGCAGCGATCCTCGGGGGGACGCAGTCCCTGCACACGAACGGTCGGGACGAGGCGCTCTCGCTGCCCACGGCAGAGGCCGCGCGCCTCGCCCTGCGCACCCAGCAGATCCTCGCCAACGAGTCCGGGGTCGCGGACGTCGTCGACCCGCTGGGCGGCGCGCCCATGATCGAAGCCTTGACGGACGAGCTCGAGGCGGCCGCCCTCGAGCTGATGACTCAGGTGGACGAGCGCGGCGGCGCGGTCGAGGCCATCGCCTCTGGCTTCGTCCAGCGCGAGATCCACGCCAGCGCCCTCGCGTGGCAGCGGGAGGTGGAGTCGGGTGAGCGGCCGGTCGTCGGCGTGAACTCCTACCAGGTCGAGGAGGAGCCCCCGAGCATCTCGCGGCCCGACCCGAGCGAGCGCGAGGAGGTCTTGAGGGACCTCGCCGAGGTGCGCGCCGAGCGGGACTCCGCCGCGGTCGAGTCCGCCTTGAGAGCGGTGGAGGAGGCGGCGCGCGGAGAGGAGAACATCATGCCCTCTCTCGTCGCAGCGGTCGGCGAGTACGCGACCCTGGGCGAGATCTCTAGCGTCCTCCAAGGGGTCTTCGGCGAACACCGCGCCGTGGAGAGCATCTGATGAACGACATCCCCCAAGAGCTCGACGGCATCGCAAGAGACCTGCACCACGTCGCGATCGTGGTGCGCTCCCTAGAGGAGGCGCGCCCCGCTTGGGAGGCCCTCGGGCTCGCCTGCGCTGCGCCGGAGTTCGTCGAGGACCAAGACGTCAACGTGATCGTGTGCTCCATCGCTGGACAGCGCGTCGAGCTGGTGGAGCCTGCCTCCGATGCGTCGCCTGTCTCGAAGTTTCTCGAGAAGCGCGGCCCAGGGCTGCATCACCTCGCCTTCGAGGTCCCAGACTGCGCCGCGGCCATCCAGGCAGCGCGTGAGCGGGGTCTGGAGCTCATTGACGAGGCGCCCAGGCCGGGCTCCCACGGCACCACCATCGCCTTCCTGCACCCCCGCGCGACAGGCGGCGTGCTCTGTGAACTGGTCGAAGACCCCAAGAGTGCGGCAAAATAGGGCTCCTGCAACCTGCACCAAAGTTTGAGTGACCCCATGACCGAGACCCCCATCGAACGACTGCGCCGCATGCGCGAGGCCTCCCTCGTCGGCGGCGGTGAAGCACGGATCGCCGCCCAGCACGAGAAGGGCAAGCTCACCGCCCGTGAGCGCATTGACCTCCTGGTGGACGAGGGCTCCTTCGTCGAGCTGGACCGCTTCGTCACCCACCGCTGCACCGACTTCGGAATGGAGGAGAACAAGATCCTCGGCGACGGAGTCGTGACCGGCCACGCCCTCGTGGACGGCCGCCCGATCTACCTCTACAGCCAGGACTTCACTGTCTTCGGTGGCTCTCTCTCCGAGACCCAGTCTGAGAAGATCTGCAAGATCATGGACATGGCCATGAAGGTCGGCGTCCCCGTCGTCGGTCTCTGCGACTCGGGCG
>JAKVCE010000354.1 GCA_022447405.1 Planctomycetota bacterium
ACCCTGATCTGGGCGTTACCGGAGGCCTATGGCGAGGGCTGGGGCGGCCTGCATGAGCGGGTCAAAGCCTGGGTGGTTCCATGACTGCCGCGCAAGGTGCTCGCTGAGGTCGTGCCAGTTGCGGTAGCGGGGGCCCAGTTCCAGCATGCGCTTCATGTAGCGAGCTTTGCTTTCAGGCTCTGCGAGTTCCCATGCCCATGAGAGGAGCGCGTACGCGTAGTGGTGCTCAACGCCACCGTCGAAGCTGCCGGCGGGGAGCTCTGCCCCTGAGGGGAAGGGTGGCTCGTTACGGGAGAGGGGTGCCACGGGGAAGATCCACCTCGCGCCGCTCATCTCCTTGGCCTTTGGCCAGTACAGCGCGGGCCCCTCAGGCGCTGAGAAGACCGGGCTGAAGTAGAGGGTCTCCACGCAAGCGAGGAGGTCTCCCTGTACCGCGGCGGCGAGCTCGGGGTGTTCGCCAGCGAGGCAAGACCGCAGCGCAGACCGAAGCCCGAGCTGAAGGATGGCGACCTGGAAAGAGTGGGCGGTCGCGTGGGTCCTGTTGGCGGGACGCGCTGAGGTGGTGTCTCGGATCACGACGCCAGTGGAAGGCGTAGCTCTTGTGACCGCTTGGCAGGCCGCGAGGAGCCACTCCTCGTATCGCTGCCTGTCGGTCCACCAGGGGTCTGTGTGGTCATTGCCCTCGCTGAGTGAGTGTGCTGCCGCGACCGTGTCGAGCGCCCACCCGAGCTCACGGCCCACTGGAAGACCCATCTCTGGTGCCTCGGTCGCGTAGTCAAGGAGTTGCCTTACGCTCGTCATGGGCGGCGCCTGGCTCTTAACCGTTGGCAGGGCGAAGAGGATGCGCTCAGCGCAGTGCCTCAGGTTGTCCTTGGCGAGGCTGTCGTTCGCGAGCCAAGCGAGCGCCTTGGCGTGGGCCGTGTATCGGATCAGGTGGGCGCCATCATGTGGCTGCCAGGAGAGGAGCTCTCCCCGTGAGGTCGGTCTCTTGGCGTCTTTCTTCCAGGTGTACTCCTGGTCGTAGGGTGGGCGACGCTCTTGGGTGAGGTGCTCCCGAAGCGCTCGGCTTGGCACAGGGCCGCCATCGCCGCTGAGCCTCAGCGGGGTGAGCTCTGAGCGCGTGACGAGGTGGTATCGGAAGGGCAGCGCGCCCTCTTGGGTCCACTCCTCTATCCGCGTGGGCTCACCGTTTGCCCTCCAAGAGCCTGTGGCTTGGCGCGAGCTGTTCGCGCGGTGAAGGAGCATGAGGTTCAGGAGCTCGTTTCTGTTTGCGTGGAGGGAGATGAATCGGAGCCCTGTTAAGAACGTGATGCCCTCACCGCCGTGTCCTCCTGCGCTCGGCCTGAACCAGGGGTGCGCCCAGCCAAGAGCTGGAGAGCTCAAGAGCCCGACGCCGCCATCTCCAGCGCTCATGTGCGCCGCAACAGGGAGTGGCTCCCAATTGAGCATCCGGAGCCCTGGCTCGCGTGGGTGATCCCAGAGGCGTTTGAGGGTCGGGAGCTGCTGACGGTGAGAGAAGTAGTGCGCTGTCTTGGGGTTGCTCCAGGACCATGAGTCCTCACTGGGGATGCAGGCTGCGGCTCCGTAGCCCTGGAGGTGATCGTGTGCCTTTTGTCTCGTGGCCGGCTCTCCGGTCGGGAAGAGCGCCAAGCGGCGTTGTAGGCGCGCCCCCGGCGGCATCATGTGCAACTTCCCTTCGGGTTGGGCGGAGACGATGGGGAAGCTGACCTCGCCATCTCTTGGCGTGAGCGGCCCCTGAGATGAGTCGCTGATGAGCGGGATCGCCCCCCATCCCTCCGGGAGGACGAGCTCTAGTGATTCGAAGTAGAGGGGCCCGATCGCGTCCTCCGTGGGCGCGGGGTTAGCGTCGGGGGAGACGAGCGCATTGTGTACGCGGAGGTCTAAGGTGAGGTATTCATCCTCGCTCCATGAGCCGAAGTAGGCGTGCGCTCCAAAGAGGCGCGGGTGCAGCGCCTCTTCGGGGTCCTCTGGCATCATGACGATCGCGTGCCTGTCTTGGCGGTGCACATGGCCTGCCTTGAGGGTCTTGATCGCTTGGTGCCCCGCGCCTCCTGGCTGGAGCTCTGCTATGTAGATCTCACCCTTCGCGTCCGTAGCCCGCAGCCGGACCGGCTCCGAGATTCGGGCATGGGCGGCGGATATCGGCTGAGGCAGCCTGACCGGGCTTGTGCTGACGAGGTCAGTCCACCGGCCGCTCATTTGTTTGTTGCTCAGGACCTCAATGACTTCGACCTTGCCAGAGGGGCTGTATGTGACCGGCTCCACCTGGACGTGCGTCAGCTCATCTCTGAGCACCTCGAAGAAGGCTAGCCGCCCCGGCTCCAAGTTGAAGTCAGGAGGGACCGGGACGGTGCCTCTCACGTAGCAGCCGGCTGCGCTCGGCGTCCACTGAACCTGGCCAAGGTGCACGGGTCTGTCGGCCTTGATCTCCTCGTGATCATGGCTCTCAGAGAGCAGCCCACTCAGGATGATTAGCTCAAGGATCATGGCGATGGCATGCGCGCCTGCTGAGATGCTGGGTCGTGAGCGTCATGGGTCGGAGGCGAGCCCTCCGCCTGGGGCCTCGTAATGGAGAAACTAGTATCCTCCGAGGATGGATCACAAGAGATCTGATCGGCTCTCCGACCTCGCCCAGTCTGACATTCGACGTATGACGAGGGAGTGTGATGCTGTGCAAGGCATCAATCTCGGCCAAGGGATCTGTCAGCTCCCTACTCCAGAGCCGGTCGCTCGAGGTGCCATAGAGGCGATCGAGCGCGGTGACGCTATCTACTCCTACCCAGAAGGGATCTTGCCCCTGCGCGAAGCCATCGCTGGCAAGCTCGCGCGCG